>NZ_DAMBWA010000010.1:0-178036 GCF_032052675.1 Pseudescherichia sp. | reverse complement strand
TCAGCAAGCGATATACGCAGCGAATTGAGCGGCATAACCTGAATCTGAGGCAGCACCTGGCACGGCTGGGACGGAAGTCGCTGTCGTTCTCAAAATCGGTGGAGCTGCATGACAAAGTCATCGGGCATTATGGAAGGTGCGAACAAGTTCCTGATATGAGATCATCATATTCATCCGGAGCGCATCCCAGAGGGACATCATGAGCCATCAACTCACCTTCGCCGATAGTGAATTCAGCACTAAGCGCCGTCAGACCCGAAAAGAGATTTTCCTCTCCCGCATGGAGCAGATTCTGCCATGGCAGAATATGACCGCTGTCATCGAGCCGTTTTATCCCAAGGCGGGCAATGGCCGACGGCCCTATCCGCTGGAGACCATGCTGCGTATTCACTGCATGCAGCATTGGTACAACCTGAGCGACGGTGCCATGGAAGATGCCCTGTACGAAATCGCCTCCATGCGCCTGTTTGCCCGATTATCCCTGGATAGCGCCCTGCCGGATCGCACCACCATCATGAATTTCCGCCACCTGCTCGAGCAGCATCAACTGGCCCGTCAATTGTTCAAGACCATCAATCGCTGGCTGGCCGAAGCAGGCGTCATGATGACCCAAGGCACTTTGGTGGATGCCACCATCATTGAGGCACCCAGCTCTACCAAGAACAAAGAGCAGCAACGCGATCCGGAGATGCATCAGACCAAGAAAGGCAATCAGTGGCACTTTGGCATGAAGGCCCACATTGGTGTCGATGCCAAGAGTGGCCTGACCCACAGCCTAGTCACCACCGCGGCCAACGAGCATGACCTCAATCAGCTGGGTAATCTGCTTCATGGAGAGGAGCAATTTGTCTCAGCCGATGCCGGCTACCAAGGAGCGCCACAGCGCGAGGAGCTGGCCGAGGTGGATGTGGACTGGCTGATCGCCGAGCGTCCCGGCAGGGTAAAAACCTTGAAGCAGCATCCGCGCAAGAACAAAACGGCCATCAACATCGAATACATGAAAGCCAGCATCCGTGCCAGGGGGGAGCACCCGTTTCGCATCATCAAGCGGCAGTTCGGCTTCGTGAAAGCCAGATACAAGGGGCTGCTGAAAAACGATAACCAACTGGCGATGTTATTCACCCTGGCCAACCTGTTTCGGGTGGACCAAATGATACGTCAGTGGGAGAGATCTCAGTAAAAACCGGAAATAACGCCAGAAATGGTGGAAAAAATAGCCTAAATAGGCTGATTCGATGTGTTTGCGGGAAAAAAATCGGCCCAGATCCGCGAAATTTTAATCAGCGAGTCAGCTTGGGAAGAAATGACCTGCTTATTCGCACCTTCCTTAGTTAGGATATAAGTCAGCGAAAATGTATAAATAATCTTAGCCGTAGGCTAGGGACTGTTATTAAAAAAAGTTAATGACAATATTGTGCCAGTTCGTCAGTTGACATGTTCACTATTTGCTCTGAAAATAGACAGGCTTACTTGTTGCTACATGCAACCAGCTAATGCTCCGGCAGTCTGAGAGGAGCGCCTTCGGGTGACTAGCAGCTAACGTTTCACCGGTCTGAGAGAAACACCTTCGGGTGACCGGAAAATCCTCGCAGCCTGAGAGAGGATACCTTCGGGTGGTAAATCCGTTTAACCTCTGGAAACGGATATCGCTGAACAGTGATTGAGGTCATTTCAACTTATCAGACAGTCAGAATGTTGTTTTTTCTGACTCCCCGACGGGAAACACTTCCCGGTCGGGCAGGTGTTTCCTTTTTTTATGGAGAAACACCATGTCTGTCATCTCTTTTGCGGTTTTCCCTGAACATCTCCTTACTCAGCTTCAGCAGTCTGCTGACGCAGCTGTCCGGAGATTGAAATCTTTCATTTATCTGCATCGCAACAGCAGCTGGTATGTCAACGGTTCGGGCAATTATGCCGTCCGTGCGCACATCACTTCTGTCAAAGACCAGGGCGTTAACGTCTTTCTTACCGTTCGTACAGGTTGCCACCGCGCCGAGTATGTTTTTCACCGCCTGCCGGTTTCCTTTCCTGAGGGAATAACAGGTCGTCGAAACGCATACCGCCATGCTTGCCGTCAGGCACAGCATCTGGCACACCTGCGCTACCGTTTTCTTTCCGGAGGGCATTCTCATGACTGAAGCACTGCACGATGTCACTTTCCGTATTCTGTCGATGTCTGAGACGCGACGGGATGTATGTCCCGCTCAGTATGGCCCCGTAAGTGGTGTTTTCATCCGGGCGAAATCCTCAGAGATAACGTCTCCTGTGGCGAACAGGTTTTTGTCGCACCGCTCGGTGATTGTGATCCGGCTGACCCCGAACTCTGTGTATGGTGTCAGTATTACGGATATTCTCCCCGGGTGGAGGCTGGCGACATACTGGATGGCGTGGCCGTTTCGGGCATAAATTCCGTAGATCCACTGTCGGTAGCTGCGTTGAAAAGCCTGCGCTTTAATCCTGAATATGTGTATCAGGAGCAATCTGATTCATATGCACTGAACTGATCGGTTGATGAACGCCGGTCAAAAAATGTTGTGGACCCTGACGGGGATATCTCTCCGTCGGAGGGAATATCCCGTTATTTACCTGAGGATATACCCATGCACACAGACGTTTATACGCTTAAAACTCCACTGGACACGCTCAGCTGGCTTTGCCTGCTTGAGAGTGAACTTCTGAGCATAAGGGCATTCCAGCGTCTCGATCTTCATACGGACCGGGATGAACCGAATGAACTGACGTTTCTGGAAGATTCCATCATTGGCACCGGCACAGCTTATGGCTGGTTTGTCTTTTTACTCGGGGAAGGCGATATTCCGCCTTTGCCTGATACGTCTAAAAATTTGCTCTTCACGCTGGACGAGCTGGGAAAAGAAATTAACCGGCCCTTCTGGGAGAAGGCCGTGGATGAAGGTATCCAGGATGCCCGGTGTGATCGGGCTATAGCGGCTCTCGAACGGATGTAACCAGCAGAAAGAACACACCCTGACGGGGATTTACTCCCGTCCGGGGGATAAATCCCCCCTTTTTTATTCGCGGAGGATTTATCGATGAAAAACCTGTTTTCTTCGCCGGCTTCCATGTCGGTTGTCTACACCATCGAGCACGTCAGCACGGTTCCGTTGCGACACTGGCATGCTTTCGTTCTGGCCGTCACAGAAACTTTCTGGCAACTGCCGGTGCGTCTGCGTCCGGGGAATACGTATCTGCCGTCGCTTAATCGCGCGGCTGACCTCTTTCCGGTTGCTGATGTCATGGCGTTTTGTGGCGACACAGGCGGCAGTGTCTGGCCGGTCAACATGACGA
Source organism: Pseudescherichia sp. (assembly GCF_032052675.1). Classification (NCBI taxonomy): domain Bacteria; kingdom Pseudomonadati; phylum Pseudomonadota; class Gammaproteobacteria; order Enterobacterales; family Enterobacteriaceae; genus Pseudescherichia; species Pseudescherichia sp. The sequence continues at coordinate 174,730 of NZ_DAMBWA010000010.1, read as the reverse complement.
TTGAGCGTGAGCGCAACCGCAATACGCTGAGTATCCAGGAGCTGGATTTTCAGCATCAGCCCTGCGATTTCTTTGCACGCATTGTGATGGTCCTGCTGCATAACCTGTGTCCGGGCAGCTTTCGGATACATTCTTCTGACGAAGGCCGCAGCTGGGCGTTACCGTTACGCTGGATTGAGCGACATCTCGGCCTGCCTGAGCAGCCGACGCTGACCGCGCCTCAGCCGGTACTGAAAACGCCGGTGCGTGGTGACGCGTTTGATTCCCTGCTGCTGCAGCTGCTCTGCGGTGGTGAGCGTGTGCTGAGCAACGACGACTGGAATGCGTTTACGGAGGCTGAATTTCAGCTGTATGAACTGAAGCGGGTCGCGGAAAAAACTGACGCGCTGTAAACAGTACTGACTTTAACCCCGTCGGGAGAGATCACTCCGGACGGGGCGGCTCTCCCGTTTTTAAAGGAGAGCCCCATGCTTTTTTTCGACAACAAAGACCTGACGAACGTCCTGCTGGCCGCCCGCATGCAGGGAGGTCAGCTTCACCTGGCAAAGGATGAGGGTGTTTATCTTATGCCGGCCACCGGTGCCTGGCAGGGCAACGATCCGGTGCCGCGTATTGCGTATGCCACAGGGTGTCACCCTCAGAAAAATGAGGACTGGTACGACACGGCACGCCTGCTTGCCGGCGGCGATGATTTCATTGAATCACTGTCGATAAGCGACGCGGTAGCCACCTCTGTACTGTCCGGCAGGACGGACCTGAGGATCCTGATTACCGACACACAGATACAGGTGCTCACCGCAGCGACTGACCGGGTGAAAGTCGCGCAGTACCGCCAGAAAGCCGATCAGCTTCTGGCGAGTGCAGTCTGTCACTTCAATGCCTGTGTCGGGCCTGATGAACTCTGCCGCTGGCGTGAAAACGCCGTGCGTCTGCTAAAGCAGGCGGCCTTCATCAGTTGTAAGCGGGCGAAGCCTGAAGATCATCAAACCTTTCTGAACGCCTGTGGCAGGCTGCAGGCCAGGTTATCGCAGGTGACCCCGCAGGGGGCGCTGCGAATAACCGGACGTTAACTCACCCCGGCAGGGACTTTTCCTGCCGGAAAGGTTCCTGCCTCTTTCTGAACCGAAGGAGGCCCGTATGGGACTGGATATTTTTCTCTACAGCCAGCACAGGCAGATCGTCGCAGTACCGGCACCGTATCATCCGGTGTATGAACTGAGCCGCGATTTTTCACTGATTACCTGGGTGGATAAGCATGTCGGTGAGGTGGAAAACGCGACCTGTCTGGAACTGTCACGCGAGCATATTCAGCAACTGAAAGAGAGGCTGGACTGTGCGATTGCGACATTTACAGAGGGGAATGAGGATAATCAGCTTCTTCAGCGCCGGCTGCAGTACGTTTTCACCCTGCGTGACAGGCTGGAAAGCCTGCTCAGTGATTTTGACTTTGAACATGAATACCTGTGGTTTTATGCCGCATGGTAACTGACTTCTGAATTTCCCGTCGACGGGCGTATCTCTGCGCCCGCCGGCGCAGGGGTATGCCTCTGATTAAAGGTATATCTCATGAAAAAAACGACTTCACACAAGGCGGCCCGCCGTCCGGCAAAACATACTGACCTTTATCGTCAGATCACCGACCGCATTGTTGTCGCTCTGGAAAACGGCGTCGCGCCCTGGCGTAAGCCGTGGCGCGCGGCTGCCGGCATCGGTCTGGCCGGTCTGCCCCTAAATGCCACAACCGGACGTCACTACAGCGGCGTGAATGTCCTGCTTCTCTGGATGTCAGCGGAAGAGCAGGGTTTTCGCAATAACCGCTGGATGACTTACCGGCAGGCGCAGCAGGCTGGCGGGCAGGTGCGTAAGGGTGAGAAAGCCACCCTGGCGGTGGTTTATAAGGACTGGACGAAGCAGGCGGAGGATCGCGAAGGCAACCGCCTTTATGACAGTGACGGTAAACCGCTGATGGAAACCGTGCCGATGCTTAAACCCCTGCAGCTGTTCAACGCTGAGCAGTGTGAGGGGTTGCCGGCAGAGGTTGCGGCTTCACCTGAGCAACCGCCGACGGTGGATGAGGACGGCATACTCAGCCCGGACGTGATGAACAGGGTGATCCGGATGTTTAACGCCACAGGGGTTAAACACCGGATGCTGCCTCAGAACCGGGCTTATTACCGTCCGCTGACGGATGAAATTGTGATGCCGGTGGCTGAGCAGTTTTTTACGGAGGCGGACTGCTGGTCCACGCTGCTGCATGAACTGGTACACAGTACCGGTCATGCGAAGCGACTTAACCGGGAGGGGATAACCTCCTCATCCCGCAAGTTCGGGGACCCGGTGTATGCCTTTGAGGAGCTCATCGCCGAAATGGGCAGTGCGTTTTTGTGTGCCCAACTCGGGGTATTCGGTGAGGTTCAGCACGACAGCTATGTGGACCACTGGCTGAAGGTGCTGAAATCTGACAAAAAGGCCCTGTTCCGCGCCTGCCGGCATGCCCGGGAAGCGTCGGAATATCTACTGGCACTGCCTGAAAGTCAGGCTGTGGCGGCGTAATTAACTTATCCGGTGGCGGTTATTCCGTAACTGTCGCCCTCCCGTGAGGACACCGCTCCTCACGGGGCTGTGTCCTCTTTTTTTTATGAAAGAGGAGTATTCACTATGTCCGAATGGTGTCATAACCGCCTGGAAATCACCGGTAAATCCGTCTGCATTGATGTCATGCTGCAGTGGATAAACGGAACTGACGTACCGCGTCACCGCCACGCAGTGCAGCAGAGCATACAGCTTTTTCTGGCTGGCGCGGCGGGGATACTCAAGCCGGTGCGCACAACGTCGTATCCGCCCTGTCAGGGGCTGGTCCGTGCAGGCACAGGGCTTTCCACTGCGGCCAATCAGGCGTTTGAAAGCTGGCTGGCGCTCCTGCTGAAGGATGCCATCCTCGATGCGGAAACCATCCGGGCCATTGACCGGCTGTATCACCAGTCAGGTCTGGGCGCGCTGAAATGGGAGAATATTCCCGACCCGGCACGTGAGGTTATGGCGGAGCTGATTGCCAGGCAATACACCGACTGGTTTGGTCTGGTCAGCGCCGGCGATGAGTCTGATGCCGCAACTGCCTGGGAGCGGCTCAGCCAGTATCCTGAACGCTCCCAGCCCTGCGATATGCTGGCCGTCATACCTACGCGGCTGGCAGCAGAGCTGAACGGTTCCGGAGGGCTGATGTCAGGCGTATCGACCACAACCAGCCTCTACTGCCGGCAGTACGGCATGGAGTGGCCTGCCGGGCACAATGTCAACTGGCAGCGGCATTCGCCAAACAGTCTTACGCTGCAGATGGATACGCCCTGGCTTCCGCCGTCAGGTGAGGTTGTCGGGGAAATTTCTGCGGTATTTGACTGCGAGGTGCGTCACAGCTACAGCGAGCCCGTGAGCGGGCTCAGCGGTTACGACTGCTATGACGGCGGCGAACATGTCGACGGACACAAAGGTGCGGCCGGCGCGTCTCAGCCCGGTCAGGTGCTTTATCTCGTCAGCGATGAGCCGGCGTTATCGACTCAGGAAGCAGCATCTTATCGTGAGGTCCGGGGGTAAAAGCCTGTTCCTCCGTTAACCCAGCCACGGCAATGCCGTGGCTTTTTACCCTCAGGGGACACGTCCCCTGGTCAGGGTGCGTGTTCCCTTTTTTTATGGAGAAGACGCATGCCTGGCATGATTAACCACGAAAAAGCCTTTGTTAAGTTGTTCAGTCAGACGGCCCGGTATCATCACCGGTTTAAAGTGTTTGAAGACTTCATCAGCTGCAGCGTCATCGCGCTGGAAAACCGGCTTCACTTCAGTGAAGCGCAGGAGCAAAAGTATCTGCGTATAGTCGGTGGATACGAAAAGGAGGACGTCACGCGCATGGCGCAGCTGCTGGCCCACGTTGTTAACGGGCTGGGTGAAGCGCCCGGGGACTTCCTTGGCCGCGTCTTTATGCAGCTGGAGCTGGGTGACAAATACAGGGGGCAGTTTTTCACGCCCTGGGACGTGGCCAGAATGATGGCGGCCATGCAGCTGGGCGACACTGAAGCGTTGTTCCGTGACAAACCCTTCATCACCCTGAGTGAACCTGCGTGCGGTGCCGGCTGCATGGTGCTGGCATTTGCTGATGTTCTGCAAAAGGCGGGGTGGCCACCGCACCGGTATCTGTGGGTATCCGCGACAGATATCGATCCGCTTGCGGCCGGAATGGCTTACATACAGCTGTCCCTGTGCGGGATTGCCGGCGAAGTGGTGGTAGGTAATACCCTGGCGAATGAACGACGCCGGATACTCTATACCCCCGGGCACTATCTCGGCGGCTGGCCTGTTCGTCTGGATCCACGGTACTTGCAGGCGGCATAATCACATCCACACGCTCCCGCCCGGGAGCGTTTTTTATTTCTGAAGCACGGTATCTGGTTTTTTATCGTAGTGAACTCTTCCCGCTGTCAGGCTGTTTTTTTTCACATCTGCTGCTGCGGGAGAACACAGTGACCTGGAAAACAACAGCCGAACAAAACGCCATCATCGAATGGAAGGGTAATCATCTTGTGGTAAATGCGTTTGCAGGCACAGGCAAAACCTCCACGTTAGTGAACTACGCTGAAGCCAACCCGGAAAGTAAGATGCTTTACCTTGCCTATAATCGCGCTGTGCGGGATGAGGCTGAACGCAAATTCCCCTATAACGTAGAGTGTAAAACGTCGCATCAGCTGGCATGGGCCCGTTTCGGCAGGCATTTCCGTGACCGGCTGACAGCCAGTCTGCGCATTACGGATGTGGCCCGCAAGCTCAATACCCGCCACTGGCCGCTGGCGCGGCTGGCGCTAAGCGGGCTGAACATGTTCCTCTGCAGTGCAGATACTGAGCCGGGGCTGATACATCTGCCGTCTGAGGATGATCGCCACGGTCTCGATGCCGGTAAAATTCTGGGGGCAATCCAAATCCTCTGGTATGAAATGAGCCGTACTGATTCAACCTTTCCCGTCACGCACGACACCTACCTTAAACTTTTCCAGCTTTCACATCCTGATTTATCAACACGCTGGGATACCATCCTTTTCGATGAGGCGCAGGACGCTAACCCGGTGACCAGTGCGTTTGTACTGAATCAGCCCTGCCGGGTCATCCTGGTCGGCGACCGCTACCAGCAGATTTACCGCTTTCGCGGGGCGGATAACGCGCTCAATGCCCCTCAGCTGGCGCAGGCAGACAAATTGTGGCTGACGGCGAGTTTTCGTTTTGGCCCTGAGGTCGCGCGTATGGCCAACATCCTGCTGGACCGTGCCGGTGAAGATAAACAGGTAACAGGCAACGGGGGGGAAGACAGTGTGGTGACCCGAATTCCGGAGGGAACTGAGCACATTGCTGTACTGAGCCGGACGGTATCCGGTGTGATTGGGAGTGCTTTAACGGCAAGTCTCATGGAGAAAAAGGTCTTCTGGGTCGGCGGGATTGAAGGCTACAAGACCGAAGAGCTTGAGGATCTGTACTGGTTCTCCGCCGATATGCCTGAAAAGATGCAGTCCCCGCGCTTCAGCCGGGACTACCGGGATTTTGACGAGTACTGCTCGATAGCCAAAGCCACGCAGGACGTGGAGATGAACCAGGCTATTCGCCTGCTCGATGACTTTTTCCCGCTCCCTCAAAAGCTGGCCATTATGCGCCGTCAGGTCGTCACTCATGAAAAAGAGGCTCAGGTCACGGTTTCAACCGCACACCGCAGCAAGGGGCTCGAATGGCCGGTGGTGATGCTGAGTGAGGATTTTACCGACATTACCGACCCGCTTCTTTCGCAGGATGAGCGGCAGGATGAGACCAACCTGCTGTACGTGGCTGTCACCCGGGCCAGAAGAACGCTCGTGCTTAACGAGTTGATGCGCTGGCTGAGCGATGAAGGCGGGAAAAACCGCGAGACGACGTACGAAACCGTACCGTCCGGAAATGGAGAGAGTGCCGACAGCCACGAAGAAACGGGAAAAACTTCTGAGAATGAGTAACTGGTTTTTTATGGTGAAGCGCGGGGAGTGTCACAACACTGGGCAGCCCTATACCAGGAGAAAATCATGCGCGACAGAATCAGGACTCTGAGGTTTCTGTTTTCAAAAGGTGAACCGGAACCAGCACGTCATGTATCCGCTTTCACACCTGCCGGCTACCACGCTCCGCGTACGGTCGATACGCTGTGCTGTAGCCCGTTGAGAAAAACCTGCCTGCAACAAATATGGGAAAACAGCTCACTTCCGGCGGATGTTTATCACCGGTTTTATATAACGCCACTGCATGGCTTACTGGCCAGGGTACAGAATGTGCCGGCAACACAGCAGGGAAGGTGGTCGCAGTCAGACGGCTTCGGGGACCTTACGCTGCAGTTCACAACCTGTGCGGTCAGACTGGCCAAAGGATACATGTTTCCACCCGGAGCTGCGCCAGAAGAGCAGGCAGAGCAAAACGTGATGTGGAATACGGTCATTTTCTGGTCTGCACTGTTCTGGCATTTGCCGCTCCTGGCGTCTCTGGAGGGGGAGCTGCTTGATGGTAAAAGCTGGCTTCCGGGAATAACCGTTCCGGACTCGCCTTATCGATTTCGCTTCCGGGAAGCTGACAACTCCTCAGCTTTTGCAGCGCTGGCAGCCGGACAACTTATGCCAGCGGAAGCGACAGGCTGGCTGGCAGAAAATCCCGAAGCTCTGGGCAATCTTGCCGGGGCCTTATGGAACCAGCATCCGGCAATGCCGTTGATCCGAAGCCTGATGAAACAAGCAGCTGAGAAAACAGAGTCTCCTCTGATGGAGAGGAAACCTGCGGAAATTTTAGGTTCTTATGCAGGTGAAATTCCAGTAAATACAGCCCTTTCAAATGAGGGGGGCGCTACGGTTTTACCTACAGATATGTTATCTGAACAAACAGCTCTGAGCGGGGCAACTGATCCATCTTCCCCTGAGATCTTTACACTTGCCACAGGTATTGATAACCCCACTCAGCTTAGTGATTCACCAGTTAAAAGCCGTGAAGAAAACGAAGCAGAAAGTGTTTTAAGCGAAATCGAAAAAAGTACTGGCTCTGACTCTCTGCCCTCTGAAGATGATGCTGATGCTCTCCTTTCTCTTTTCGACATGTCAGGAGATGCTAAAGCTTCAGAAAATGAAGGTGAGGTACAGGCAGGCGTGTCCGTTGTGATTGCAGAGGAACAGCAATCGTCAGAACCCCTTGAAAAGATAGAAGACCCCGCAAATGAAAAGGAACCGTCTGCAAAAGGAAACTCGGACTATTCTCAGGTTGCAATTGTTAACAAATGTGATGAAAGATCAGATTCCGTACCCGTAGCAGTCTCCGGTACTGACGTAGCGGAAGGAGAACAGTTTTTTGACTGGCTCCGGGAGGGACTCAATCGGGGAGATATTAGTTTTAATGGTAAAGCAGACAAAATCCATGTTATTGCCGGCTATGTCTTTTTACCCGTCCCCGGTATCTTTTTCGACTACCTTAAGGCCACTGGTTCGACTATTCAACGGGAAAGCATTCAGGCTTCTTTTGAGCGACTTAACCTGCATAAGCGTCGTGATAACAGGAGATTTTATTTTGCTCAGCTTTACGATACACCCGACAAGTCCGGGAGGTTCAAACGGGTAAAAGGCTACCTGGTGAAAAGCAGGCGGGTATACAGAAAGACCATCCCTCAGGACAGTCAGTTCATTTTGTTCCCCTGACCACAACGTCGGTCTGACATCTGGTGCGTTACTGTTACTAAGAGAGGAATGGAAAAAATGAACGAAAATAGTGCTGACTGGCTCTGGCAGGAACTTATGGATGAGTACTTTTTCTGTAAATCGCTGCGCGAAGATACCGAGTGGAGTTATAAGAAGGTTGTTCGTGGTTTCAGGAAGCATATCGGGGAAGCCTGTCCGCCTTACGGCATAACCAGTCGCGATGTGCTTGAGTGGCGAAGGCATGTGCTCAAGAAGCAGTGCCTTTCTGCACATACCTGGAACAATAAGGTCAGCCATATGCGTGCCCTGTATAATTTTGCCATCACTTCTCAACTGACGAACTTAAGTAAAAATCCCTTCAATGGCGTATCGGTCAAACAGGACAAGAAGCGTAAAAAAACGCTAACAAAAAACCAGATGACAAAAATCTGGCTAACTATGCAGCAATTTGCTTCTGAGCCCAGAACCGAATCTAAATGCGCTCTGAGGCCAGTATGGTACTGGCTGACTGTCCTGGACACCTTGCGTTACACTGGTATGCGGCAAAATCAACTGCTCCATATACGTCTAAAAGATGTGTCTCTTGACGATGGGTGGATTGAATTAAGAGCGGAAGGCAGTAAAACGTACCGGGAATGGCGGGTTCCCGTTGTCAGTCATTTACGACCGAGACTGGAAGCATTGCTTCAGCGTGCAAGGGACTGCGGTGCCGGCAATAATGATGCGCTTTTTCACTATGAGCGGTTTGTCTCTTCGCCTGCAGAAAGGGCGTCTCTTTCGGAAAAACCATCGCTGCAACCGTTACGCTCTTTTTTTCGTAGACTGTCAAAAGAGTGCGGATTTGATGTTTCTCCCCACCGGTTCAGGCACACCCTTGCCACGACACTGATGAGCTCGCCTGAACGAAACCTGCAGCTGGTTAAGGGATTGCTGGGGCACCGCAACGTGAGTACAACAATGGAATATGTTGATATCAGTATGGATATTGTGAGCCAGGCGCTGGAAAAGGAAATGGCACTTTACACCGATAAGGCTGAAGAGATGTTTTACAATGGTTGACATTCAGTCACGTCATTGTAATTATTCACAGTGATCGAGAAAAGGGAGCCTGTGTCAGCAGGCTCCCTAATCGAGAGGGTAACTTCTTGATGTATGCTGATGTGAGGATCAACATCAACAAGTACCACTCCCGTTAAACGCCCGTCAGTTTTCTCACCTCTGACCAGCGTGCTTCGAATAGTGGTGCCCGGAGGCGGAATCGAACCACCGACACGGGGATTTTCAATCCCCTGCTCTACCGACTGAGCTATCCGGGCAACGGGGCGCATTAAAACCGATCCGCCTCCTGTCGTCAACGAAATTTATTTAAATCGTTGCAGACTGCACAATCTATCACCACTTTGCCGTCTCTGCATTCGTTTTCAGGCAAAAAATGCCGTCCAGGCGGCGGAAAGCGGCATAGCGAGAACCAGCGCGGGCAGCATGTTAGCGACAGCAAACATCTTGATGCCGCAGATCCGCAGCCCCGTAGCCAGCAGCAGGATACCGCCAACGGCGGTAAAATCGCCCATCATCGCAGGCGTCGTCAGGGGCATCACCAGCGTAGCGCAGGCCCCAAGGCTGAGCTGAATAAGCAGCATCGGTATAGAGATGGCGGCAACCGCAATGCCCAGCGAGGTGGCAAAAATCACGGCGGTAAAGAAATCGAGAAAAGCTTTGGCGATCAGGATGCTGGCATCGCCCGTCATCCCCTCGCGCATCGCGCCGAAGATCCCGGTGCCGCTGGCGCAGAAGAGGATAATGATCGCTACCAGACTCTGAATAAAGGTCTCGTGGGCAGCAACGGCATCCTGCTTGCCGCCGCGCTGTACCAGCCGGCGCAGGCCGTTCACCGCGCCGCCAATCCCACGCTCGACATAACATACCTCGCCAATCAGCGTGCCGAGCAGCGTCGCCAACACCATCACCGGTAGATTAACGCACTTCACCACCAGCAGAATACCAATGCCGAGCGAGCAGAGGCCAAAGATGGCGGGCATGGAGGTGCGCACACGCTCAGGCAGCCGCTGGCTTAGTACTGCGCCAAGGGTTCCGCCAATCAGCACGGCGGCGGCATTTATAAAGGGTCCGGTTAGCACGCTCTCTCTCCTGAAATATCGATTTACATAGCTGCATAGTATGCCGGAAAAACCCCGCTTTTACGCACTCATTGTGGGTTGCATGGGCAGTTTAAAAGTGACATGATTGCGCGAAATTTCTCCTTTCTACTCTTCATTAAACAACGGGGGCTGCTGGATGACATATCAATTCGCTCGCCGGACGTATCGCATAGTTATGCGATCCTCCTCCCGTATGTTGCCGATCCCGACTCTTCTCACCATGCGGTGAGGCTAACGGTTACCCATAGCTTATGAAAACGATGAAAATCGCTGCCAGCCGCGAGCTGGTCTCTGCGCTCTCCACGCACCGGGAGGTGGTGACGCTGGACAACACGGACTTTACAGATGTGGCGGCAGTCGTCATTACACGGGCGGGGAGCCAGAGCGGCATCCTCGCCCTGCTCAAGCGTACGGGCTTCAATCTGCCCGTATTTATGTTTGCCGATGAGCAGGCAGATACGCCCGCGGGCGTCGACGCGGTGATTAACGGCAAAGAGCAGGCGATGCTGGAGCTGGAAGCGGCTGCCTGCCGCTATGAAGAGAACCTGCTGCCGCCGTTTTTTGACACCCTGAGCCAGTACGTGGCGATGGATAACAGCACCTTTGCCTGTCCGGGTCATCAGCACGGCGCATTCTTTAAAAAGCATCCGGCGGGCCGCCAGTTCTTCGATTTCTTTGGCGAAAACGTCTTTCGTGCCGATATGTGCAACGCCGACGTCAAGCTGGGGGATCTGCTGATCCACGAAGGCTCCGCCAAGCACGCGCAGAAATTTGCCGCCAAAGTATTCAACGCCGACAAAACCTACTTCGTACTCAACGGCACCTCGGCGGCGAATAAGGTGGTAACTAACGCGCTGCTCACCCGCGGCGACCTGGTGCTGTTCGACCGCAACAACCATAAATCGAACCATCACGGCGCACTTATTCAGGCGGGGGCCACGCCGGTCTACCTGGAGGCCGCCCGTAACCCGTTCGGCTTTATTGGCGGGATCGACGCCCACTGTTTTGATGAGACATACCTGCGCGAGCAGATCCGCGCCGTAGCCCCGGAAAAAGCCGATGCCCCACGCCCGTTCCGCCTGGCGGTGATCCAGCTCGGCACCTATGACGGCACGATCTACAACGCCCGGCAGGTGATCGACAAGATCGGCGCGCTGTGTGACTACGTGCTGTTTGACTCTGCATGGGTGGGCTACGAGCAGTTTATCCCGATGATGGCGGACTGCTCGCCGCTGCTGCTCGATCTTAACGAGAACGATCCGGGGATCTTTGTTACCCAGTCAGTGCACAAGCAGCAGGCCGGTTTCTCTCAGACTTCGCAGATCCACAAAAAAGATAACCACCTGCGTGGCCAGGCGCGCTTCTGTCCGCACAAGCGGCTGAATAACGCCTTTATGCTCCACGCCTCTACCAGCCCGTTCTATCCGCTGTTCGCCGCTCTCGACGTCAACGCCAAAATTCACGAAGGGGAGAGCGGCCGCCGCCTGTGGGCCGAGTGCGTGGCGGTAGGCATTGAGGCACGCAAAGCGATCATTGCCAACTGCAAGATGATCAAACCTTTCGTGCCGCCGGAGGTGGCCGGGCGGCCGTGGCAGGATCACCCCACTCACGCCATTGCCAGCGAGCGCCGCTTCTTTAGCTTTGAACCGGGCGCGGCGTGGCACGGCTTTGAGGGCTATGCCCGCGACCAGTACTTTGTCGATCCCTGCAAGCTGCTGCTGACCACGCCGGGCATCGACGCGGAAACCGGCGAGTACAGCGAGTTTGGTATTCCGGCCACTATTTTAGCCCACTACCTGCGTGAGAACGGCATCGTGCCGGAGAAGTGCGATCTCAACTCGATCCTCTTCCTGCTGACGCCCGCCGAAAGCGAGGAGAAGCTCGCCCAGTTGGTCGCGATGCTGGCACAGTTTGAGCAGCATATTGAGGACGATACGCCGCTGGCCGACGTGCTGCCGACCATCTTTAATAAGTATCCGGTGCGCTACCGCGACTACACCCTGCGCGAGCTGTGCCAGGAGATGCACGATCTCTATGTCAGCTTTGGCGTGAAGGATCTGCAGAAGGCGATGTTCCGCCAGCAGAGCCTGCCGCCGGTGGCAATGAATCCGCAGGATGCCAACAGCGAGTTTATTCGCGGCAACGTGGAGCTGGTGCGTATCAGCGAGGCGGAGGGACGGATTGCCGCCGAGGGCGCGCTGCCCTATCCGCCAGGCGTACTCTGCGTGGTGCCGGGTGAGATCTGGGGCGGGGCGGTGCAGCGTTACTTCCTGGCGCTGGAGGAGGGGGTCAACCTGCTGCCGGGCTTCTCGCCGGAGCTGCAGGGGGTCTACAGCGAAACCGACCCCGACGGCATCAAGCGTTTATATGGGTATGTCGTGCAGCAGGCGTAGGCCGGGTAAGCGTCGCGCCACCCGGCGTTTTCATCGCGGCTTAAATTCTCCCTCCGCGATACCCTTTCTGTGCCGTATTTACCTTGTAGAGGTAGCGGCGCGACTCCGCCGACGGGTGGCGGGTCGTGAGCGTCTCATAGACGTCGCCCGGCGACATGTTATTAATGATGTTCGCCGCCTGCACCTTATCGTTAGAGAAGACCCGCAGTACGCTGCCTGCGCCGCCGTTATAGGCGGTGATCACCGCGTAGCGGCGTGAGGTTGGGTTGCTGATGCCGGCGAGGTAGATGTTGTTCAGCATCGCCAGATAGGCGGTCCCGGTATCGATATTGCTGGCGGGATCGAACAGGAAGCCGCGGTCCGGCATGCCAGAACGTCCCTGCGCCCGGAAGACATCTTTACCGGCGCTGTGCTGCACCACCTGCATCAGGCCCAGCGCGTCAGAGCGGCTGACCGCGTAGGGGTTGAACGACGATTCGGTCTGCATAATCGCCAGGATCAGCGACTCGTCCACGCCATATTTGCGTGCCGACTGGCGCACCATGCCCACATACTTATGCGCACGCTTATCGAGGTGGTTGGCCACCAGGTTGATGGTCACGCTGTAGATGATCTTCAGGCCGTTGGTGCGGCTCTTCATCTGGTTTTGCAGCAGATAGTCGGCATATTTCTCGGCGCGCCACTGCCAGCGGATCGCCTCGCCGTTGTTATCTACCACCTGACCATAGAGGAACGGTTGCTTGGAGATCTGAATATCATCAACGTCGGAGTAGAGATCGATAGAGCCGGGATCGTCGCCCATCAGCAGGGTTTTGATAATCGCCTGGCGCAGGTGCGCCGCCGGCTCGGTACCGGCAATGGTCTCGATAGTGATCGTCCCGGCATCGAAGTTGATGTGGCTGCGGGTCTGATACTGGTCGGTATACTTAACGTAGTCCTTGGGACCGGCAATCAGGACTTCGTTAAAACCCCAGATGTTTTCGATATTATGGGCAAACTGACCCATCAGGATATCAAAACCGTTGGTGTCCTTTACCCAGGCTTCGTTATAGCTATCGCCCTTTTTATTGGAACTGGAACACGAGATGAGCAACGGCGCAACAAGGGCTAGCGCTAAATATTTTTTCATCATTCCTGGATGTATGTTGTGTTAAGTCGTTATTCTTTCCAAAAAAAGGGCCGAGGCCCTTAATCTTGTGGCTTATAGCCTTCGATATGTACGTCTTTCCCTTCGAACAGGAAGTTCACCATCTCCTCTTCCAGCAGCTTGCGGTGCTCTACGTTCATCATGTTGAGCTTCTTCTCATTGATGAGCATGGTCTGCTTCTGCTGCCACTGGGACCAGGCTTCTTTGGAGATCTCGTTGTAGATCCGCTTGCCCAGATCGCCCGGATAGAGCTGGAAGTCCTGGCCTTCCGCTTCGCGGCCCAGGAAGGTACAAAAAATGGTTCTGCTCATGGTCACTCCTCGTGATGTCGCGGCGCTAAACGGGTGCGCCCGCGCGTAATTGTTGTAACAGGCGCTCTACCGGCGCGGCCAGGCCCACCGACGGCGGCTGGGCTAAGTTATACCAGAGACCTGTTCCCTCATCCATGCATGACGTGAAGGAGGACACGGGAAGCCACATCGGCACAATATCCAGATGGAAATGGCTGAATGTATGGCGAAATCCGTTGAGCTCGGTAAGAGTATCGGCCTGAATCTGCCGTTGCGCCAGCCAGTCGCGCAGGGCCGCGTCATCGCTGAACTGTGGGAAGCAGTAGAGGCCGCCCCACAGACCAGTTGGCGGACGGCGCTCAAGCCAGACCGTCTCACCGTGCTGCATCAGCAGCAGAAAACCGGTGCGCTCCGGCAGCGTCTGCTTCGGCTTTTTGCCCGGATACTGCGCCCAGCTCCCGTTGGCATAGGCGATACAGCCGTTGTTCAGCGGGCAGAGCGTACACTTCGGCTTCGAGCGGGTGCAGACCGTCGCGCCAAGATCCATCATCGCCTGGTTAAACTGCGCCACGCCCTCGGCGGGCGTCACCTTTTCGCTGATCTCCCACAGGCGCTTCTCCACCTCTTTGCGGCCTGGCCAGCCCTCAACGGCGTAGCAGCGGGCCAGCACGCGCTTCACGTTACCATCAAGAATAGGAAAGTGTTTGCCGAGCGCAAGGGAGAGCACCGCCCCCGCCGTTGATCGTCCGACGCCCGGCAGGGCGGCAACCTCTTCAAAGGTATCCGGGAACACGCCGCCGTGCTGGTCAGCCACCTGCTGCGCCGCCTTGTGCAGGTTGCGCGCGCGGGCGTAGTAGCCCAGCCCGGTCCACAGATGCAGCACCTCGTCGATGGGCGCGCGGGCCAGATCGGTCACCGTCGGGAAACGCGTCATAAAGCGCTCAAAGTAGGGGATAACCGTCGCCACCTGCGTTTGTTGCAACATCACCTCAGAGAGCCATACTTTGTAGGGCGTTTTTTCGATTTGCCAGGGCAGGGTTTTGCGCCCGAATTTGTCGTACCACTCCAGCACCTGGGCTGAAAACTGAGACGCGTGCATGATCAAAGCAGGAGTTCCGAGTTGCATGATTAAGGGGCCAGATTGCAGCACAGCGGCACCAGGCTGTAAACCGGAACTTTCCGGTGCTTGCATCCGGCTATTAACTTTGGATAATGCCCGTTTCCCGAACACTCTCACAAGCAGACTAAACACCTATGAACAACGACGTCATTTCACCCGAATTTGATGAAAACGGTCGCCCGCTGCGCCGTATTCGCAGCTTCGTCCGCCGCCAGGGCCGTCTGACCAAGGGGCAGCAGCACGCGCTGGATAACTTTTGGCCGGTGATGGGCGTTGAGTTTAGCGAGCAGCCGCTGGATTTCACCGCGCTGTTTGGCCGCGATGCGCCGGTGACTCTGGAGATTGGCTTTGGTATGGGCGCGTCGCTGGTGGCGATGGCGAAAGCCAGGCCGGAGCAGAACTTCCTTGGCATTGAGGTCCACTCCCCGGGCGTGGGGGCGTGCCTCGCCACCGCTCACGAAGAGGGGGTGGAGAACCTGCGCGTGATGTGTCACGACGCGGTAGAAGTGCTGCACAAGATGATCCCGGACAACTCGCTGAACATGGTGCAGCTCTTTTTCCCTGACCCGTGGCATAAAGCGCGCCATAATAAACGCCGTATCGTGCAGACGCCGTTTGCCGAACTGGTGAAGGGCAAGCTGAAGCTGGGCGGCGTCTTCCATATGGCGACCGACTGGGAAGCCTACGCCGAGCACATGCTGGAAGTGATGTCCGCAATCGACGGATACCAAAACCGCTCTGAGAGCGGCGACTATGTACCGCGCCCGGAGACGCGCCCGGTAACCAAATTTGAACAGCGTGGTCATCGTCTTGGCCACGGCGTATGGGACTTAATGTTCGAGAGGGTAAAATAATGGCAACAAACCGTAGCCGTCGTCTGCGTAAGAAGTTACATATCGATGAGTTCCAGGAGCTGGGTTTTTCCGTCGCCTGGCGTTTCCCGGAGGGCACCTCTGAGGAGCAGATCGACCAGACGGTTGATGCCTTCATCAACGAGGTGATTGAGCCAAACAAGCTGGCCTTTGACGGCAGCGGCTACCTGGTCTGGGAGGGGCTGATCTGCAAGCAGGAGATTGGCAAGTGCACCGAAGAGCATCAGGCTAGCGTGCGTAAGTGGCTGGAAGGCCGCGGCTTTGAAGATGTGCGCATCAGCGAACTTTTTGACGTCTGGTGGGACTAAGTCACTATCGGGGCTGGCGATTGCCGGCCCGTTTTGTCTCTACAGGACAGGAGCTTTTATGATGCGCAAAGCGCTGCTGGCTGCGGCACTGGCGGCAACCGCCTTCACCGCCCAGGCAGAATACAAATGTAGCGTAAACCCGCGTGACGACGTGATCCTCAACCCGCAAACCGTGCAGGTGGTGGGTGAGAACGGCAATCTGGTGATGACCCCAGACGGCAACGTCATGTTCAACGGCAAGCAGTATAGCCTCAGCGCTGCCCAGCGCGAACAGGCCAAAGATTATCAGGCCGATCTGCGCAGCGCGCTGCCGTGGATCGACGAGGGCGCGCGTAGCCGCGTTGAGAAGGGCCGCGTGGCGCTGGATAAGATCATTGCTAAAGAAGTGGGTCAAAGCAGCAACATGCGCGGGCGCTTAACCAAGCTCGACGCGCAGCTGAAAGAGCAGATGAACCGTATTATTGAGCATCGCAGCGACGGCCTCGCTTTTCACTATAAGGCGATTGATGAGGTACGCGCTAACGGTCAGCAGCTGGTGAACCAGGCAATGGGCGGCATCCTGCAGGACAGTATTAACGAGATGGGTGCTCAGGCGGTGCTGAAAGGCGGCGGTAACCCGTTGCAGAGCGTGATGGGTAGCCTCGGCGGCCTGCAAACCGCGATTCAAAGCGAGTGGAAGAATCAGGAAGCGGACTTTGAGCAGTTCGGTAAGGCGGTATGCAGCCGCGTTATCTCCCTCGAAGAGAGCCGCAAGACGCTGGTGAGCGGGCTGAAGTAACGCCCGCCCGCAGGCAAACGCCTGCTAGAAATCAGCGGGCGCTTTAAAGGTCATGCTGGTGCCGTACGCCGGATGCGTGATGGTCAACATCTCGGCGTGCAGCTGCAGGCGGGGTGCCATCGCCAGCGCCTCGGGCGTGGCGTAGAAGCGGTCACCCAGGATCGGGTGGCCCAACGCCAGCATATGCACGCGCAGCTGGTGCGAACGCCCGGTAATGGGCTTCAACTGCACGCGGGCGGTGTTATCCGCCGCATACTCCAGCACCGTATACTCGGTCTGCGCCGCCTTACCGGTCTCATGACACACCATCTGCTTTGGGCGGTTAGGCCAGTCGCAGATCAGCGGCAGATCGATCAGACCCTCCGCCTTTTCAGGATGTCCCCACACGCGGGCCACGTACTGCTTCTTCGGCTCGCGCTCGCGGAACTGGCGCTTTAGCTCCCGCTCCGCCGCTTTGGTGAGGGCCACTACGATCACGCCGCTGGTGGCCATATCCAGACGATGCACCGACTCCGCCAGCGGATAGTCGCGCTGAATGCGCGTCATCACGCTGTCTTTATGCTCGTCCAGCCGCCCCGGCACAGAGAGCAGGCCGCTCGGCTTGTTGACCACCATAATGTGCTCGTCCTGGTATAACACGACCAGCCAGGGCGACAGTGGCGGATTGTAGGGCTCCATCAACATAACGGGTTCCTGTTACTGGTGCGTGACCACAATAAGACGCAGGGCATCGAGACGCCAGCCCGCCTGAGCGAGGCTATCAAGCACCTGCTGACGGTTGCTCTCGATGGAGGCCAGCTCATCATCACGGATGTTCGGGTTTACCGCCTTCAGCGCTTCCAGACGAGACAGCTCTGCAGAGAGACGTTCATCCGCCTCCTGGCGCGCCGCGGCGATCAGCGCCTTCGCCGCGCTCTCGATCTGTGCTTCACCCAGCTGCAGGATCGCGTGCACGTCCTGCTGCACCGCATTCACCAGCTTGCTGCCGGTGTGACGGTTGACCGCGCTCAGCTGGCGGTTGAAGGTCTCAAACTCCACCTGGGCGGCAAGATTGTTGCCGTTTTTATCCAGCAGCATACGCACCGGCGTGGCAGGCAG
Source organism: Pseudescherichia sp. (assembly GCF_032052675.1). Taxonomy (NCBI): domain Bacteria; kingdom Pseudomonadati; phylum Pseudomonadota; class Gammaproteobacteria; order Enterobacterales; family Enterobacteriaceae; genus Pseudescherichia; species Pseudescherichia sp. Next base: position 156,835 of record NZ_DAMBWA010000010.1, on the reverse strand, counting down.
GAAGCGGTTAAGCTGAAGCTGCTTCGGTGCCTGTGCCTCAACGACGTAGATCAGCTCAAGCAGCAGGGTACCCACCGGCAACGCCTTGTTTTTCAGCAGGGAGATGGTGCTGCTGCCGGTATCGCCGGAGAGGATCAGATCCAGACCGTTGCGGATCAGCGGATGCTCCCAGGTCACGAACTGGGCATCTTCCCGCGACAGGGCCACGTCACGCTCAAAGGTGATGGTGCAGCCATCTTCCGGCAGGCCCGGGAAGTCCGGAACCAGCATGTGATCGGACGGGGTCAGCACGATCATGTTCTCACCGCGATCGTCCTGGTTGACGCCCACGATATCAAACAGGTTCATGGCAAAGCTTATCAGCCCGGTATCGTCATCCTGCTCTTCAATGCTCTCCGCCAGCGCCTGCGCTTTTTCGCCGCCGTTGGAGTGGATCTCCAGCAGGCGATCGCGGCCCTGCTCGAGCTGGGCCTTCAGCGCTTCGTGCTGTTCGCGGCAGGTTTTGATCAGCTCGTCGAAGCCTTCGGTCTCTTCCGGCGCGGCGAGGTAGCCAATCAGATCGCTGTGCACCTGGTCGTAGATAGTGCGGCCGGTAGGGCAGGTGTGCTCAAAGGCGTCGAGGCCTTCGTGGAACCAGCGCACCAGCACCGACTGGGCGGTCTTTTCCAGATAGGGGACGTGGATCTGAATGTCGTGTGCCTGGCCGATACGATCCAGACGACCGATACGCTGCTCCAGCAGATCCGGGTTAAACGGCAGATCGAACATCACCAGGTTGCTGGCGAACTGGAAGTTACGCCCTTCGGAGCCGATCTCCGAGCAGAGCAGCACCTGCGCGCCGCTGTCCTCTTCGCCAAACCAGGCGGCGGCGCGGTCGCGCTCAACGATGGACATGCCTTCGTGGAACACGGCGGCACGGATGCCTTCCCGCTCGCGCAGCACCTGCTCCAGCTGGAGGGCGGTGGCAGCCTTGGCGCAGATCACCAGCACCTTCTGCGAACGGTGGCTGGTCAGGTAGCCCATCAGCCACTCCACGCGCGGATCGAAGTTCCACCATGTGCCGGTGTCGCCCTCGAACTCCTGATAGATCTGCTCCGGGTAGAGCATGTCGCGGGCGCGCTCTTCAGCGCTTTTGCGTGCCCCCATAATGCCGGAGACCTTGATAGCGGTCTGGTACTGGGTCGGCAGCGGCAGCTTGATGGTGTGCAGCTCGCGTTTCGGGAAGCCTTTCACGCCGTTACGGGTGTTACGGAACAGAACGCGGCTGGTGCCGTGGCGGTCCATCAGCATGGAGACCAGCTCCTGGCGCGCGGCCTCTGCGCCGTCGCGATCGCTGTTAGCGGTTTGCAGCAGCGGTTCGATATCCTGCTCGCCAATCAGCTCGCTTAGGGTGTTCAGCTCGCTGTCGCTCAGATGCTTGCCCGCCAGCAGCATCGCCACGGCATCGGCTACCGGGCGGTAGTTCTGCTGCTCTTCAACAAACTGCTCAAAGTCGTGGAAGCGGTTCGGATCCAGCAGGCGCAGACGGGCGAAGTGGCTCTCCAGGCCCAGCTGCTCCGGCGTCGCGGTTAGCAGCAGGACGCCCGGCACGCGCTCGGCCAGCTGTTCAATCGCCATGTACTCGCGGCTCGGTGCCTCTTCGCTCCACACCAGGTGGTGCGCCTCATCGACCACCAGCATATCCCACTCGGCGTCGCACAGGTGCTCCAGGCGCTGCTTGCTGCGGCGCACGAAGTCCAGGGAGCAGATCACCAGCTGTTCGGTCTCAAACGGATTATCGGCCTCGTGCTGCGCTTCCGCGTAGCGTTCGTCATCAAACAGCGCAAAGCGCAGGTTGAAGCGGCGCAGCATCTCCACCAGCCACTGGTGTTGCAGCGTTTCCGGCACCACGATCAGCACGCGCTCTGCCGCACCGGCCAGCAGCTGCTGGTGCAGGATCATCCCCGCTTCGATGGTTTTACCCAGGCCAACCTCATCCGCCAGCAGCACGCGCGGCGCGTGGCGGCGGCCCACTTCATGGGCAATGTGCAGCTGGTGCGGGATCAGGCTGGTGCGCTGGCCACGCAGGCCGCTCCACGGCATCCGGTACTGCTCGCTCTGGTATTTACGCGCGCGGTAGCGCAGGGAGAAGCGATCCATACGGTCGATCTGCCCGGCGAACAGGCGGTCCTGCGGCTTGCTGAACACCAGCTTGCTGTCGAGCAGCACTTCACGCAGCGCCACGTCGGTTTCGCCAGTATCCAGGCGCGTGCCGGTATAGGTCAGCAGACCGTTTTGCTCTTTTACGTCATCAATGGTGAGCTGCCAGCCTTCGTGGCTGGTCACCGTATCGCCTGGATTAAACATTACGCGAGTAACCGGGGAGTCACTGCGGGAGTAGAGACGGTTCTCTCCGGTTGAGGAGAAGAGCAGCGTAACGGTACGCGCATCCATCGCCACAACGGTTCCCAGTCCGAGTTCGCTTTCTGTATCGCTGATCCAGCGTTGACCAAGTGTAAAAGGCATATTTATTCGGCTCTATATCTCAAATTGCAGGCAATAGTTAGACCACCGTCAGAGAACGACAGCGCGTCAAAAAATTGGGGCCAGGATTGGAAAGGGCGCTATGGTACTGGATGCTGAGATGATAGTCACCACTTAGAAGAGTCCCATCTGCCCCGTAACCAGTGTAGCAAAGTCATCGCCCATAAACGGCAGAATGCCCTCCGCTACCGGCTGGAGCTGACGGGTCAGGTAGTGATCGTAATCCAGCGGCGACTGCTGGTAGTCCACCGGCTCGGGGCCGTGGGTGGTCCAGACGTACTTAATGGTGCCGCGCTTCTGGTACTGCAACGCTCGACCGCGCTTCTGGTTCTGCTCATCCGCCAGCCTCGCCGCCCGCACGTGCGGCGGCACGTTGCGCTGATACTCCGCCAGCGGACGGCGCAGGCGCTTGCGATAGACCAGCTGGCTATCCAGCTCGCCCGCCATCAGTTGGGCAATAGTCTCGCGAATGTAATCCTGATACGGCTCGCGGCGGAAAATACGCAGGTAGAGCGCCTGCTGGAACGTCTGCGCCAGCGGCGTCCAGTCGGTGCGCACCGTCTCCAGCCCTTTGAAGACCATGCGCTGGCTGTCGCCCTCCTGAATCAGCCCGGCGTAGCGCTTCTTGCTGCCGGTATCCGCCCCGCGAATAGTTGGCATCAGGAAGCGGCAGAAGTGGGTTTCGAACTCCAGCTCCAGCGCGCTGGTTAAGCCTTTGCTGGCAAGATGCTCTCGCCACCAGTCATTAACCTGCACCACCAGCGTCTGGCCGATGCGGGCGGCCTGCTCTTCGCTATGGGCGTGCTTCAGCCAGACGAAGGTAGAGTCCGTGTCGCCGTAGATCACCTCGTAGCCCTGGGATTCGATCAGCGTTTTGGTCTGACGCATGATCTCATGCCCGCGCATGGTGATCGACGATGCCAGCCGGGGATCGAAGAAGCGGCAGGCGCTGGTGCCCAGCACGCCGTAGAAGGCGTTCATGATGATCTTCAGCGCCTGGGAGAGCGGTTTGTTGCCCTGGCGTTTGGCCTCGTCGCGGCCGTGCCAGATCTGGCCGACGATCTCCGGCAGGCAGTGCTTCTCGCGGGAGAACCACGCCCCGAGAAAGCCTTCGCTGCTGTGGGCCTCATCCGGCTGCGCCATGCCCTCTATCAGCCCCACCGGATCGATCAGAAAGGTGCGGATGATCGACGGGTAGAGGCTCTTATAGTCCAGCACCAGCACCGAGTCATACAGGCCGGGGGTGGAGTCCATCACGTAGCCGCCGGGGCTGGCCTGCGGCGGCACGGCACCGAGATTCGGGGCCACATAGCCCGCCCGGTGCATGCGCGGAAAATAGAGGTGGCTGAAGGCGGCCACTGACCCGCCGTGGCGATCCACAGGCAGGCCGTTGACCGAGGCGCGCTCGAGCAGGAAAGGCATGATCGCGGTCTTATGAAAAATGCGCGTCACCAGCTCGCAGTCTTTTAGGTTGTAGGTGGCAAGGGCGGGCTTATCCTCGTTAAAGCGCCGCTCGATCTCGTCCATTCGATCCCACGGGTTATCGATCGACTTGCCCTCACCGAGCAGCTCCCGGGCTACCGACTCAAGAGAGAATGACTGGAAATTCCAGAAGGCGGACTTCAGGGCGTCGATGCCGTCGATAATTAGCCGGCCCGCCATCTGTGCAAAGAAGACGCCGTTCTTGAAGCCATGCTCGCGCCACTCCAGCTCGCTGTTGCCGCGCCCCAGCCGCAGCGGGACGCCGTAGCGCTCGGCGTGCTTTTGCAGCATGCGCAGATCGAACTGCACCACGTTCCAGCCGATCAGCACGTCCGGATCGTGGGTGGCAAACCAGGCGTTGAGCTTCTCCAGCAGCTGTCGACGGCTGGCAACGTACTCCAGATGGAAATCGAGCCCCGAGGCGTCGCCGTTTTCCGGCCCGAGCATATAGACCGTGCGCTGGCCGCACCCTTCCAGCCCGATGCAGTACAGCTCGCCGTGACGGGTGGTTTCGATATCCAGCGACACCCACTTCAGCGGCGGGCGGTAGTGCGGGCTGGGCTTTAGACGGGCGTTTACCAGCGCGCCGTCGCGCGCTTCGCCGCTGACCCACACCGGGGCGGTGATAAAGCGCTCCATCAGAAAACGCTCTGGCGGGCGGACGTCGGCTTCGTAAAGGGTTACGCCGCCCTCGCGAAGCAGCTTCTCATAGCGCATCAGCTGGCGATGGGCGCGGCAGTAGAGGCCGTGCACCGGCTGGCGGCTGAAGTCCTTAAGCTCAAGCGGCGTCAGGCGATAGTGGCTTTCACCCGCCAGGATCCGCTGCGCCTGGGGCACCTGCGCCGAGGGGATAAACGCCACCGACTCCTGTACGGGCAGCACCACCCGCAGCGGGCCGCTATCGGTTGCCAGCCACAATTCGATCTCGGTGCCCTGCGGGGTATCCCGCCAGTGCCGGGTCAGTAAAAAGCCTTCTTGCGCCTGCGCCACGCCGTCTTCTCATAAAATAAAACCAGGCGTTATTATAGCCTGGTTTCAGTAATTTAGCTGGGTTTTTATACAGTCTTACTGGCCGTAATAGGCCTTCGCCCCGTGCTTGCGCAGGTAGTGTTTATCCAGCAGCGTCTGCTGCATGGCAGGCAGATCCGGGGTGAGCTGGCGGCAGAAGATGCCCATGTAGGCGACCTCCTCCAGCACGATGGCATTATGCACCGCGTCGTCGGCGTTTTTGCCCCAGGCAAAGGGACCGTGGGAGTGCACCAGCACGCCAGGCATCTGGGCGGCGTCGATCCCCTGGGTATTAAAGGTCTCGACGATCACCTGGCCAGTCTCCCACTCATACTCGCCGTTAATCTCGGCATCGGTCATCTTGCGAGTGCAGGGGATGGGGCCATAGAAGTAGTCGGCGTGGGTGGTACCGGTGGCCGGAATGGACTGTCCCGCCTGCGCCCAGATAGTGGCGTGGCGCGAGTGGGTATGCACAATGCCGCCGATGGTCGGGAAAGCCTGATAGAGCAGGCGGTGGGTTGGGGTGTCGGAGGAGGGTTTTTTCGTCCCCTCGACTACCTCGCCGGTTTCGATGCTCACCACTACCATATCCTCTGACGTCATGACGCCGTAGTCGACGCCGGAGGGCTTAATGACAAACACGCCGCGCTCGCGATCGACGGCGCTGACGTTGCCCCAGGTGAGGGTGACCAGATTATGTTTCGGCAGCGCCAGGTTGGCTTCCAGCACCTGGCGTTTGAGATCGTCTAGCATTCATCTCTCCACGCCGGATGGCGCTACGCTTATCCGGCCTACAAAACGTAGGCCCGGTAAACGAAGTGCCACCGGGCATTTAATGACTTAACGTTTTGAACCGTAATAGACTTCGTTCCAGCGCAGCGCATCTTTGAACGCCGGCAGGCGGGTGTCGTTATCGATCACCGCCAGCTCAATATCGTGCAGCTCAGCGAACTGGCGCATATCGCTGAGATCCAGCGCGTGGCTGAAGACGGTGTGGTGCGCGCCCCCGGCAACGATCCACGCCTCAGAGGCGGTGGCCAGATCCGGCTGGGCTTTCCACAGCGCGTTGGCGACCGGCAGCTTCGGCAGCTGGTGCGGGGTTTCGACGGAATCCACGCAGTTCACCAGCAGGCGGAAACGATCCCCAAGATCGATCAGGCTGGCGTTGATCGCCGGGCCGGTTTTGGTAGAGAAGATCAGGCGAGCCGGATCGGCTTTGCCGCCGATGCCAAGGTACTGCACGTCGAGGATCGGTTTCTCATCCAGGGCGATGGTCGGACACACTTCCAGCATATGGGAGCCGAGCACCAGATCGTTGCCGTCCTCAAAGTGGTAGGTATAGTCCTCCATAAAGGAGGTGCCGCCCTGCAGACCGGTTGCCATCACCTTCATGATGCGAAGCAGGGCGGCGGTTTTCCAGTCGCCTTCGCCCGCAAAGCCGTAGCCCTGCTGCATCAGGCGCTGCACGGCGAGACCCGGAAGCTGTTTCAGGCCGTGCAGATCTTCAAAGGTGGTGGTGAAGGCGTGGAAGCCACCCTGTTCGAGGAAGCGCTTCATGCCCAGCTCGATACGGGCCGCGTCAATCACGTTCTGGCGTTTATCACCGTTAACCTGCGCGGCAGCGGTCAGGCGGTAGCTGCTCTCGTACTCATCCACCAGCGCGCTGATATCGCCTTCGCTGATGTCGTTAACCACCTGCACCAGATCGCCTACCGCCCAGGTATTCACCGAGAAGCCGAACTTGATCTGGGCTGCCACTTTATCGCCGTCGGTAACGGCAACTTCACGCATGTTGTCGCCGAAGCGGCACACTTTAAGATGGCGGGTATCCTGTTTCGAGACTGCGTGACGCATCCACGCCCCGATACGCTGCTGGGCTTTGCGATCCTGCCAGTGGCCGGTCACCACGCTGTGCTGCTGGCGCATCCGCGCACCGATGAAGCCGAACTCGCGGCCGCCGTGCGCGGTCTGGTTCAGGTTCATAAAGTCCATGTCGATGCTGTCCCACGGCAGGGAGGCATTGAACTGGGTATGGAACTGCAGCAGCGGCTTGTTGAGGATAGTCAGGCCGTTGATCCACATTTTGGCTGGGGAGAAGGTGTGCAGCCACACCACCAGGCCCGCACACTTATCGTCGTAGTTAGCGTCGCGGCAGATCGCGGTGATCTCATCCGGCGAGGTGCCCAGCGGCTTCAGCACCAGCTTGCAGGGCAGTTTGGCTTCGCCGTTCAGCGCGTTCACCACCTGCTCAGCGTGCTGCGTGACCTGACGCAGGGTCTCCGGGCCATAGAGATGCTGGCTGCCAATCACAAACCATACTTCGTAGTTATCAAAAATAGTCATTATCGTGTCCTTAATGAGTCAGAGCGGCCTGCAACGCTGGCGCGGCTGAAGGGAGATAGTGTTGCTCGGCGCTGGCCGCCCAGTGCTGGTAGCGGCGATAGAGCTGTTCAAAGCGTTGCGCCTGAGCGGGAGCAGGCTGGAGCGTGTTTTCGACGGCGCTGGCCATGTGGCGCTGCGCGGTCGGGATATCCGGGTGATCCCCTGCGGCGACGGCGGCGAAGATGGCCGCACCCAGCGCGCAGCACTGATCGGAGGCGACGATCTGCAGCGGACGGTTGAGCACGTCGCAGCAGGCCTGCATGATCACCCGGTTTTTACGGGCGATACCGCCGAGAGCCATCACGTTGTTGACCGCGATCCCCTGTTCGGTAAAGCACTCCATAATGGCGCGCGCGCCGAAGGCGGTGGCGGCGATCAGCCCGCCAAACAGCAGCGGCGCGTCGGTAGCAAGATTAAGGTCGGTGATCACCCCCTTCAGACGCTGGTTAGCGTTGGGGGTGCGGCGACCGTTAAACCAGTCGAGGATCACCGGAAGGTGATCGAGGGAAGGGTTCTCCGCCCAGGCCTGGGTCAGGGCGGGCAGCAGCTGCTTCTGGCTGGCCTGGATCTGGGTTTTTAGCTCCGGATGCTGGAGGGCAAGCTGCTCAAGCGGCCAGCCGAGGATGCGGCCAAACCAGGCGTAGATATCGCCGAAGGCCGACTGCCCGGCCTCAAGGCCGATAAAGTCCGGCACCACGCTGCCGTCAACCTGGCCGCAGATGCCTTTCACTGCACGATCGCCGACGCTGGGCTTGTCAGCAATCAGAATGTCGCAGGTGGAGGTGCCGATCACCTTCACCAGCGTGTTCGGCTGCGCTCCAGCGCCCACTGCGCCCATGTGGCAGTCAAATGCGCCCCCGGCAATCACCACCTTTTCCGACAGGCCCAGACGCTGCGCCCACTCCGGGCTCAGGTTGCCCACCGGCAAATCGGCGGTCCAGGTCTCGGTAAACATCGGCCAGGCCAGATGCTTGTTAATGATGGGATCCAGCTCGTCAAAGAAGCTGGCTGGAGGCAGGCCACCCCAGCTTTCGTGCCAGAGAGATTTATGCCCGGCGCTGCAGCGCCCGCGGCGGATATCCTGCGGACGAACGGTGTTAGAGAGCAGGGCGGGAACCCAGTCGCACAGCTCGATCCACGAGGTGGCTGCCTGGGCGACGGCGGCATCCTGGCGGGTGACGTGCAGGATCTTGGCCCAGAACCACTCGCTGGAGTAGATCCCGCCGATATAGCGCGAGTAGTCGGTTTTGCCCGGCTGGTGGCAGAGGCGGGTAATGGCCTCGGCTTCCTCTACCGCCGTGTGATCTTTCCAGAGCACGAACATGGCGTTGGGGTTGTCGGCAAACTCCGGACGTAGCGCCAGCACGCGGCCCTCAGCGTCAATGGGGGCTGGCGTCGAGCCGGTGCTGTCCACGCCGATACTGCTCACCTGTTCGCGCTGGTCGGCGCTCAGCTGGGCCAGCACGCTTTTGATCGCCGCTTCCATCGACTCGATATAGTCGCGCGGGTGATGGCGAAACTGATTCCGCGGAGCGTCGCAATAACGCCCCTCCTGCCAGCGCGGATACCACTCTACGCTGGTGGCGATCTCTGTGCCGTGCTCGCAGTCTACTGCCAGCGCGCGTACCGAGTCGCTGCCAAAATCGAGGCCAATTGCAATTGCCATCGTCTTACTCCATCCAAAATAACCGTATGGAGAAACATTAGAGACAGGGGCCAAAAAGCGTCAGGCAGGATCCGCTAATCTTATGGATAAAAATGCTATGGCAGCTGAAAGTGTGATTCACTGCAAATATTCAATGTGGACATTTCTGCCGGGTTTATAGACACTTTTGTTACCCCTTTTTATCGGTGTAGATTAGGCAAAACGGGGAAAGTGCTTTTATCTGGCGGGGTTGTCACGCTGCGGTTTTCGTATCAGGTTCCCTCGAGCAGCCGCGTGGTGAAATAAAACCCAATATGGACAAATGGTTTCCTTGACCACTACCTGGAGCGCGCTGTGTATGGCTGAATTACAAACCGATCCTCTGCTGCCTGGCTACTCGTTTAATGCCCATCTCGTGGCCGGGCTGACGCCCATTGAGGCCGACGGCTACCTCGACTTCTTTGTCGATCGTCCGCTGGGGATGAAGGGCTATATTCTCAACCTGACGGTGCGCGGGGAGGGGATCGTCAACAACAACGGCCGGCAGTTTGTTTGCCGCCCGGGCGATATTCTGCTTTTCCCGCCTGGCGAGGTGCACCACTATGGCCGCCACCCTGAGGCGCGGGAGTGGTATCACCAGTGGGTCTACTTCCGTCCGCGGGCCTACTGGCATGAGTGGCTGGCCTGGCCGACCCTCTTTGCCCAGACCGGCTATTTCCGTCCTGACGACGTGCATCAGTCCAGCTTTAGCGAGCTGTTTGCCCAGATCATCAGCGCAGGGCAGCGCGGCGGGCGCTACAGTGAGCTGCTGGCGATCAATCTGCTGGAGCAGGTGCTGCTCAGACGCATGGATGCCATCAACGAATCGCTGCATCCGCCGCTGGATAGCCGGGTGCGCGACGCCTGCCAGTACATCAGCGATCACCTGGCGGATAACCACTTCGATATCGCCGGTGTCGCGCAGCACGTCTGCCTGTCGCCGTCGCGGCTGTCGCATCTCTTCCGCCAGCAGCTGGGGGTCAGCGTGCTCAGCTGGCGGGAGGATCAGCGCATCAGCCAGGCCAAGCTGCTGCTCAGCACCACGCGGATGCCCATCGCCAGCGTCGGGCGCAACGTCGGCTTTGAGGATCAGCTCTACTTCTCTCGCGTGTTTAAAAAGTGCACCGGGGCCAGCCCAAGCGAGTTCCGCGCCGGGTGTGAATAACGTAAAGAAACGAAATGCCGCCGCCGAGGTCTGATACAACCAGTAAACTAATCGGACAATTGCAGGCTTGACGAGGCGCTACCGGCTCTGGAGAATCCCTGCTTCGTCACTAAAACGGACCGCGTATGCAGGCATTTCTGGAACATTTTATTACTCAATCAGCGACCTATACGCTTATTGCGATCGCCCTCGTGGCTTTTCTGGAGTCGCTGGCGCTGGTGGGCCTGATCCTGCCCGGCACGGTGATGATGGCGGGACTCGGTGCGCTGATCGGCAGCGGCGAGGTGAACTTCTGGTATGCCTGGCTGGCGGGGATTGTCGGCTGCCTGCTGGGAGACTGGATCTCCTTCTGGCTCGGCTGGCGCTTTAAGAAGCCGCTGCACCGCTGGTCGTTTATGAAAAAGAACAAGGCGCTGCTTGATAAGACCGAGCATGCCCTGCACCAGCACAGCATGTTTACCATCCTGGTGGGCCGCTTTGTTGGGCCAACCCGTCCGCTGGTGCCGATGGTGGCCGGGATGCTCGATCTTCCCGTCAGCAAGTTTATCCTGCCTAACGTTATCGGCTGCCTGCTCTGGCCACCGTTCTACTTTCTACCGGGCATTCTCGCCGGGGCGGCGATCGATATTCCTGCCGATGAGCAGAGCGGGGCATTCAAGTGGCTGCTGCTGGGGGCGGCGCTGCTGCTCTGGCTGGCGGCGTGGCTCTGCTGGCGACTGTGGCGCAGCGGCAAGTCCGGCAACGATCGGCTGACAAAATACCTGCCGCGCGGACGGCTGCTGTGGGTTGCTCCGCTGCTGCTCGGTGTGGCAGTGATCGCCTGCGTGGCGGTGGCCCGTCATCCGCTGATGCCTGCCTACTTAACGATTCTCGGTAAGGTCGTCAGCGGTCACTGACGTTCAATTCCCAGCAGCCCCGAGACGGGCGCACGGCCGCTGACCAGCTCGGCGGTTGCGCCGTCCCAGGCGATGCGCCCCTCGGCCACCACCAGCGCCCGGCTGGCGATGCGCGCAGCATCCTCAATGCTGTGGGAGACCATCAGCAGGGTGATGTTCTGCCGCTGGCAAACGCTCTGCACCAGGGCCAGCATCTCCTGACGCAGGGCCGGATCGAGCGCCGAAAACGGTTCATCCAGCAGCAGGATAGGCTGGGCCCGCACCAGACAGCGCGCCAGCGCCACCCGCTGTCGCTGCCCGCCGGAGAGCTGATCCGGCAGCCGGTCAAGCAGCGTCTCCAGCCCCATCTGGGCGGCAATCTCCGCCAGCTTCTCCTGCTGCTCAGCATTGAGCTTCAGGCCGGGGTGCAGGCCGAGGCCGATGTTCTGCCGCACCGTCAGGTGGGTGAACAGGTTATTCTCCTGAAACAGCATTGATACCGGACGGCGCGACGGCGGCGTAGCGGTATGCTCCTGCTTGCCAATCATAATCGTGCCGCTTACCGGCTGGATAAAACCGGCGATCAGATTCAGCAGGGTACTTTTCCCCGCGCCGCTGGGTCCCAGCACCGCAATCTGCTCGCCCGCCTCGACGGCGAGCGTAAAGCGCATCGGCAGATGCTGATAAAGCCAGGTGACATCAGTGAGTTTTAGCATGGCGGCCCGGAAGTTTTTCAATAACGGTAAAGAGAACAAAGCAGAGCGCCAGCAGGATCAGCGCCGTCACCGCCCCGTCCTGGCTGCGGTAGGAGCCAATCTGCTGGTAAAGATAGAAGGGGAGCGTGCGAAAATCGTCGTTACCAAACAGCGCTACAACTCCGAAGTCGCCGATGGAGAGCACGCAGGCAAAGGCCAGCGCCTGGGCCAGCGGCCGCCGCAGCGCGCGCAACTCCACGACCCGCAGGCGTGAAAAGCCATGCATGCCCAACGACTCGCACAGCAGGCTGTAGCGGGCGGTAATGTCCCGCATCGGGTTATCGAGCACCTTCTGGGCGTAGGGGATAGCCATCAGGGCATTGGTAAAGATTACGATCCCATCCGCCGAGGTGGGTAGGCCGATGGAGTTGTTAAGGAGTAAAAAGAAGCCGGTTGCCAGCACGATGCCGGGCATGGCAAGGATCAGCATCCCGCTCAGCTCCAGCGCCTGCCCCCGGCGCAGCTGTCCGCGCGCCCGCAGCTCGCGGCTGCTCCAGAGCAGCATCATGGTGAGGATCACGCAGAGCAGCCCGGCCAGCAGGGCAATGCGCAGGGAGGTCCACGCCGCCTGCCACAGCACCGGCTGAGCCAGCACCGCAGGCAGGTTACGGTTCACCCCCTCGACGATGACTGCCAGCAGGGGCGGCAGAAGCAGGAGCAGCGCCAGGCCAATCAGCAGGCCGTCCCCCAGCCGGGCGCGCCAGCAATCTTGCGGATCGCGCCAGCCCTGGATCTGGCTGCTGCCCACCGGAATGGCCTTGCTCAGGCGCTGGCTCAGCAGCACCAGCGCCAGGCAGCAGATCATCTGCAATAGCCCCAGCAGCGCGGCGCGGCCGGGATCGTAGTCGAAGTTCAGGGCCTGATAGATCGCCAGCTCAATAGTCGTCGCCTTAGGGCCGCCGCCCAGCGACAGCACGGTGGCGAAGCTGGCGAAGCAGAGCATAAAGATCAGCGCCGCCACTGGGGGGATCTGCCGCCGTAGCCACGGCCACTCAACGAAGCGGAAGAGGGCGAAACCGCGCATCCCCAGCTGGGCGGCAAGCTGACGCTGCTCGCCGGGGATCTGCTCGAGGGCCTGGAGCAGTAGACGGGTTGCCATCGGCAGGTTAAAAAAGATGTGCGCCAGCAGAATGCCGCTCAGCCCGTAGGGCGAAAACCCCCACGGCAGGCCGAGGGAGTCGCACAGCGACGCCAGCCAGCCCTGGCGGCCATAGACGGTAAGAATGCCAAAGACCGCCACCAGCACCGGCAGGATCAGGGTCATCGCGCAGAGACGGAGCAGCATCAGCCTGCCGGGAAAGCGACGACGGTAGAGGGCGCGGGCCAGGAAAATAGCCGGCGTCACCGAGAGCAGGGCAGAGAGAAACGCCTGGCCAAAGGAGAAGGCCACCACGTGGCGCAGGTAGCTATCGTGCCACAGCGCCGAGACGTCGGTGGTCGGCGCATTGAGCCAGAGGGCAAGAAACGCCGCCAGCGCGACCGCCACCAGCAGGGTAGCAGCGGCAGCGCCGGGCAGCAGCCAGCCGGGAATTAGCGGCTGGTCGCGCGAAGCCACGTGTTAATCCACTCAGCGCGTTGGGAGAAGACCTGCTGCGGGGTGAACTCCAGGGTGGTCTTCGGCTTCGTCAGCGAGTCAAAGCCCGCGGGCAGCGTCACGTTGCTCACCGGGTACATCCAGTTGCCGGTCGGGATGGCGTTCTGGAACGCCGGGCTGACCATAAACTTAAGGAACTTCTCTGCCAGCTCAGGCTGCTTGCTGGCCGCGGTGCGGGCGGCCACCTCGACCTGCAGGTAGTGACCTTCGCTGAAGTCCGCCGCCGCGTAGTTATCCTTTTTCTCTTCGATCAGGTGATAGGCCGGAGAGGTGGTGTAGCTCAGGACCAGATCGCTCTCGCCCTTCAGGAACAGGCCGTAGGCTTCGCTCCAGCCTTTGGTAACGGTGACGGTTTTTGCCGCCAGCTTCTGCCACGCCTCAGGCGCTTTATCGCCGTAGACTTTTTGCATCCACAGCAGCAGGCCCAGCCCTGGGGTGCTGGTGCGCGGATCCTGATAGATCACCCGCCACTTCTGGTCGCTCTCCACCAGCTCCTTGAGACTCTTCGGCGGATCCTTCAGCTTGTTTTTGTCATAGACAAAGGCGAAGTAGCCGTAGTCGAAGGGGACAAAGGTGTCGTTTTTCCAGCCGCCGGGAACGTTAACGGCGTCGGCCGCGACGCCGCTTTTGGCAAACAGCCCGGTCTTGCTCGCTGCTTCCAGCAGATTATTGTCGAGGCCCAGCACCACGTCGGCCTTGCTGTTTTTGCCCTCCATGCGCAGACGGTTGAGCAGCGAGACGCCATCCTCCAGCGCCACCATCTTCAGCTCGCAGTTGCAGTCGGCCTCAAAGGCTTTTTTCACCGCGGGACCGGGCCCCCAGTCGGCGGCGAAGGAGTCGTAGGTGTAGACGGTGAGAACGGGTTTATCAGCTGTCGGGGCGGCAAAAACGGGGGCGGCTACAAGCAGCAGCAGCGGCAGACATTTTTTTAACACTTTGCACCTCAATAGAAAGAGAGTGGCAAAGGATTTTGAGCAGCAGCCTCAAATCCCTTCGCCGGCGTTATCCGGATCAGGTTCGACGGGTATTTTCTCAGCACACGCATTGCGCAGCACCCCGTTGAGCACGGCCTCATTGTAGTGATTATGTCAGCATTCTGAAAGCGCTAAGGATCTGGGGGGGCAAACCATGCCGATTTAAAATCAAACCAGCCGAGGGTATTCATCCGCAGGCCACGCATGCTGCGCTGCCCCTGGATCATCAGCCAGTGATGGATCAGCGGCACAATCGCCTTGCCCGCCAGCAGCTGCTGACACCAGGCGGCTAAGTTCATCTCGCCCGCCCGCCACTGCGTGGCATCCGCCTGCCAGTCGCGGGGAATGCACTTCTGCAGTAGCGGCACCTCATAGAGATGAGTAAAGAGAGAGAAGTCCAGCGGCAGGGTAAAGTTGGCGCTGTTGAGCCAGATATCGCTCACCGCGTCGCCGCTGTGCCACTCGTCATAGTCGACCTCCTGAATGTGCAGGGTCACCTGATGCGCTGCCAGCAGGGCGCTCATGGTCTGGGCCAGTACCCGGTGCTCAATATGATCCCGATAGTAGGTCAACGTCAGGGACTCCAGTCCGGCAGGCTTTTCACTGCCGCCCGGACGGGTATGGTGCCAGCGCGGCAGCAGGCCGTACGCCGGGAACCAGTAGCGCTGGTGGTGCTCCTCGGCGTGAAACAGCAGGCTCGCCGGAGAGAGGATCTGGCTCACCCACTCCCGCACCTGCTGGCTGGCGCCGCGACGAGTGCGGGCATCAAACAGCAGGTAGTAGCACCCCTCCTCGAGGCGGCTCTCTACCGCTCTCTCCTCGCCGCCTGGCCCTTCCAGCGTCAGGCCTGCGCTCAGATCGTCATTAACGTCGGGCAGCACCCAGACGTTTACCTCATCGATGAGCGCCCGGAAGCCAAAGTAGTCATCAAAGGCGTGGATCTTGAGCTGGTTGCTGTTGTTAAGCGTTACCGCATACGGCCCGGTGCCCACCGGCAGGCTGGCAAAGTTATCCATTGTGGGCCACTCCCGAGGAAGGATCATCGACTGCACGTGGCCCAGCAGCCAGGGTAGCCAGCTGTCGGGCTGGGAGAGGTGAACATCCAGCGTCCACGGGGTAGGGGAGACGATCTCGGTGATATGCGAGTAGAGCGGCAGGGCGTTAACCCGCTGCAGGGAGGTGATGACATCGCTCATCTCCAGCTCGCGGCCGTGATGAAAATGAATGCCAGGGCGCAGATAAAACCGCCAGTGCAGCGGCGAGAGCCGTTTCCAGTGGTGGGCAATATCCGGCTCCAGTTCCCCGTTTTCCTCATTTATCCGCGTTAGCGCGCTGAAGATCTGGCGGGCAATATGGGTTTCCGAGCGGCGCAGCGCCGTGCCGGGCAGCAGGTTTTTCAGTGGCCGGTAGTAGAGCACGCGCAGGATATGCCGGCCCTGGCGAAAGCTTCTGCCGAGGTGCGAGACCAGCATCTGCCGTACGGCACTTTTATCGCCCACCAGCTGTACCAGCTGATCGATACGATCCTGATCGAGTAGATCCTCCGCCCGCTGCTGCTGGAGCGCCAGCCCGGTATAGAGAAAGGTAAGGCGCGAGCGCTTGCCGCGGCCCGCTTCCGCCTCCCACGTCAGCCAGCCGCGCTGCTGCATGGCGTTAAGCAGGGTACGCATATGGCGGCGGGAACAGCTTAGCTGCTCCGCCAGCTCGCTGAGCGTCGTCTCGCGAGATGCGCCGTTGCAGCACTGCCAGAGGCGGATAAACTGTTGTTGCAGACGACCAGAGGACATAAAAGGGGAACTCCCGGCGAAAACCCAGCAATTTATTTTTCCCTATATTAAGCCAATACTCCTTGCTGATGAAAGCGGTGCTCAACTGCTTTCACCATGTGTGACTGAGTATTGGTGCTAATCGCCACGCCAGCAGCTATGATTCTGCTGGCTTTTTTCTTTTCTCACACGCTAAAAGGATGCTTATGCTCTGGCTGATGACAATGGGAAGGCGGCTGAACGGGGTCTACGCCGCGTTTATGATCGTCGCATTTATGATGGGCATTGCCGGAGCGCTACAGGCGCCGACGCTCAGCCTCTTCCTCAGCCGCGAGGTGGGCGCCGAGCCGTTCTGGGTGGGGCTGTTCTACACCGTCAACGCTATTGCCGGGATCCTTGTCAGCCTCTGGCTGGCGAAACGATCCGACAGTCAGGGCGATCGCCGTAAGCTGATCATGTTCTGCTGTGTGATGGCGGTGGGCAACGCGCTGCTGTTCGCCTTTAACCGCCACTACCTGACACTCATCACCTGTGGCGTGCTGCTGGCTTCACTGGCGAATACTGCCATGCCGCAGCTCTTTGCCCTTGCTCGCGAGTATGCCGACAGCTCGGCCCGCGAGGTGGTGATGTTCAGCTCCGTGATGCGCGCCCAGCTTTCCCTGGCGTGGGTGATCGGTCCGCCGCTGGCCTTTATGCTGGCGTTAAACTACGGCTTTACCACCATGTTCACTATCGCCGCCGGGATCTTCATTATCAGCTTAGCGCTAATTGCGCTGATCCTGCCGTCGGTCGCCAGGGTGGAGCAGCCTGCTGACGTGGCGGTGACGCAGATCGGCGGCTGGCGCGACGGCAACGTGCGCAAGCTGTTTATCGCCTCCACGCTGATGTGGACCTGCAACACCATGTACATCATCGATATGCCGCTGTGGATCAGCGGCGATCTCGGCCTGCCGGACAGACTGGCCGGGATCCTGATGGGAACCGCCGCCGGGCTGGAGATCCCGGCGATGATCCTTGCTGGCTACTACGTCAAACGCATCGGCAAGCGGCGGATGATGACCCTGGCGGTCGCGGCAGGGGTGCTGTTCTACATCGGTCTGCTCTTCTTTCATAGCGAGCATGCGCTACTGCTCTTACAGCTTTTTAACGCAGTGTTTATCGGGATTGTGGCCGGGATCGGTATGCTCTGGTTTCAGGATCTGATGCCGGGACGGGCGGGATCGGCCACCACGCTGTTTACCAACAGTATCTCTACTGGCGTCATTCTGGCGGGGGTGATCCAGGGCGCGCTGGCGCAAAGCTATGGCCACGGGGCGGTCTACTGGGTTATTGCGGGGATTTCACTGCTGACGCTGGGGCTGACAATGCGGGTAAGGGATGTGTAGTTGACAATAAAACGCCCGGTGGCGCTACCGCTTACCGGGCCTACAAACGGCTTTGAACCTGTAGGCCCGGCAAGCCTGCGCCACCGGGCATAGCCATGCATAAACGCCGAACGGCGCTGTGCTTACTAAACGACTTATTTGTACAGCTCAGCCGTCATATGCACGGTGTTGTTGACGTTAGCTTCGGTGATTTTATAGGAAGAAGCTCCGGCCTGCTCTGCCTGAGCGGCAATTTTCGCTTCGGCATCATCAATAGTGGTGCCGCTGGCGGTGACGCTCTGAGCGAAAGCACCAAATGAGAGCGTAGAGAGAGCAACGGCAGCAACAAGCGTTTTAATCGATTTCATGGGGTATTCCTTAAGCTTGATTTTGTCTGGGGTCGTTAATTAGTTAACGATCGATAGGTAAATGATAGGCGCGATTGGCTATGTGCGTCAACACTATTTTATAACGAGCGTTAATTAATTTATAAAAGCCAAGGAATTCAATGCATAAAAAAACGGCAAGGATCGCTCCTCGCCGTTTATGGTGTTAAAAATCGGTATCGGCTAGCTCATAAAAGCGGGCTGCCGCTGTTCGTACGCGGAGATAGCCTCTTCGTGTTGCAGCGTCAGGCCGATGCTATCCAGGCCGTTTAACATGCAGTGGCGGCGGAACGCGTCGATATTGAAGCTATAAGATTTCTCTCCGGCAATCACTTTCTGCGCCTCCAGGTCCACCACAAACGTGATGCCCGGATGGCTCTGCACCAGGTTAAACAGCTCATCCACCTCGTCATCGCTCAGCGTGACCGGCAGCAGCTGATTGTTAAAGCTGTTGCCGTAGAAGATATCGGCAAAGCTCGGGGCAATAACTACCTTAAAACCGTAGTCGGTCAGCGCCCACGGCGCATGCTCACGCGAAGAGCCGCAGCCAAAGTTTTCCCGCGCCAGCAGGATAGAGGCGCCGTTATACTGCGGAAAGTTCAGTACGAAATCCGGGTTTGGCTGCTCGCCTTTGTCGTCGAGGAAACGCCAGTCATTAAACAGATGTGCGCCGAAGCCGGTACGCGTCACCTTCTGTAAGAACTGCTTGGGAATGATCGCATCGGTATCGACGTTAGCGGCATCCAGGGGAACCACCAGGCCAGTATGCTGGGTAAATTTCTCTGCCATGATGGTCTCCTTATTTAATGCTACGAATGTCAGCGAAGTGGCCGGTAACGGCGGCGGCTGCGGCCATTGCCGGGCTGACCAGGTGGGTACGTCCCCCGCGCCCCTGACGGCCTTCAAAGTTACGGTTGCTGGTTGAGGCGCAGCGCTCGCCCGGATTCAGGCGATCGTTGTTCATTGCCAGGCACATGGAGCAGCCCGGCAAGCGCCACTCAAAGCCCGCCTCGATAAAGATCTTGTCCAGGCCTTCCGCTTCCGCCTGGGCTTTCACCGGGCCAGAGCCGGGGACGACCAGCGCCTGAACGCCCGGTGCAACCTTGCGTCCTTTCGCAATCTCTGCTGCCGCGCGCAGGTCTTCAATCCGCGAGTTGGTGCAGGAGCCAATAAACACCTTGTCGATGTTCACTTCGGTCAGCGGAATGCCCGGCTTCAGGCCCATATAGGCCAGCGCCTTCTCCGCGCTGGCGCGCTCAACCGGATCGGCAAACGACGCCGGATCGGGAATGTTCTCGCCGACGGCAATCACCTGGCCTGGGTTAGTCCCCCAGGTGATCTGCGGGGCGATCTCTGCCGCCTGCAGCGTCACTACGGTATCGAAGGCTGCGCCCTCGTCAGATTTCAGCGTCTTCCAGTAAGCTACAGCGTCATCGAAATCTTTACCCTTCGGTGCATGCAGACGGCCTTTGACGTAGTTAAAAGTTGTCTCGTCAGGGGCGACGATACCGGCTTTGGCGCCCATCTCAATGGCCATGTTGCAGAGAGTCATGCGACCCTCCATGCTCAGGGCCTGAATGGCTTCACCGCAGAACTCAACCACGTGGCCGGTACCGCCCGCGCTGCCGGTTTTACCAATGATCGCCAGCACGATATCTTTTGCGGTGATGCCCGGTGCAGCGTGTCCCTGCACCTCAATTTTCATGGTCTTGGCACGGCCCTGCTTCAGGGTCTGGGTCGCCAATACGTGCTCAACTTCCGAGGTGCCGATCCCGAACGCCAATGCGCCAAATGCGCCGTGGGTAGCGGTATGGGAGTCGCCGCAGACGATGGTCATCCCCGGCAGGGTGATGCCTTGCTCTGGCCCCATCACGTGGACGATGCCCTGATAAGGGTGGTTCAGATCGTACAGCTCCACGCCAAACTCGTTGCAGTTCTTGATCAGCTCCTGCATCTGAATACGTGCCATCTCGCCCGAGGCGTTAATATCTTTCGTCTGGGTCGAGACGTTGTGATCCATCGTGGCGAAGGTTTTACCCGGCTGGCGCACCGGGCGATGATGCGCGCGCAGGCCATCAAATGCCTGCGGGGAGGTCACCTCATGCACCAGGTGCCTGTCGATATAGAGCAGCGGGGTTTCGTTTGGCGCTTCATAGACCACGTGGGCGTCAAACAACTTCTCATACAAACTCTTGGCCATGATTACACCCCTTCCGCTACGTAGCGGGCAATAATGTCGCCCATCTCATCAGTACTGACCGCCGCGCCGCCGCGGGCCAGGTCTCCGGTGCGCACACCCTCTTCCAGCGCGCGGTTAATCGCGGCTTCAATGGCGTCCGCCGCATCGTTGGCGTTCAGGCTATAGCGCAGCAGCAGGGCCAGGGAGAGGATCTGGGCAATCGGGTTAGCCATGTTTTTCCCGGCGATGTCCGGCGCAGAGCCGCCTGCTGGCTCATACAGGCCAAAACCCTGCTCGTTGAGGCTGGCGGAGGGCAGCATCCCCATCGAGCCGGTGATCATCGCGCACTCGTCGGAGAGGATATCGCCAAACAGGTTGGAGCAGAGCAGGACGTCAAACTGGGACGGATCCTTAATCAGCTGCATGGTGGCGTTGTCGATATACATGTGCGCCAGCGCAACGTCCGGATACTCTTTAGCAATCTCGTTAACGATCTCACGCCACAGCAGCGAGGTTTGCAGCACGTTAGCCTTATCAATAGAGGTCACCTTATTGCGGCGCTTGCGCGCGGACTCAAAGGCGATGCGGGCGATACGCTCAATCTCAAAGCGGTGATAGACCTCGGTATCAAACGCTTTTTCATGCGGGCCGCTGCCTTCACGGCCCTTCGGCTGGCCGAAGTAGATCCCGCCGGTCAGCTCGCGCACGCAGAGAATATCAAACCCGTTGGCGGCAATGTCTGCCCGCAGCGGGCAGAAGGCTTCCAGCCCCTGGTACAGCTTCGCCGGACGCAGGTTGCTGAAGAGCTTAAAGTGTTTACGCAGCGGCAGCAGCGCGCCGCGCTCCGGCTGCTGGGCCGGGGGCAAGTGCTCCCACTTCGGTCCACCGACCGAGCCGAACAGGATCGCATCGGCCTGCTCGCAGCCAGCAACGGTTGCCTGCGGCAATGGGTTGCCGTGGCGGTCAATCGCAATCCCACCCACGTCGTAGTGGCTGGTGGTAATGCGCAGGGAGAAACGCTCCCGAATAGCTTCCAGTACTTTCAGGGCTTGCGCCATCACTTCCGGACCAATACCGTCGCCCGGCAAAACTGCAATATGATAATTTTTAGACATCACACGGTTTCCTGGTTGTTTTCTTTTATGGCTTTACGCTGCAGCTCTTTTTCGACTTCATTGGCGCGCCAGATGTTGTTCAGCACGTGTACCATCGCTTTGGCAGAGGACTCCACGATGTCGGTCGCCAGACCCACGCCGTGGAAACGACGGCCGTTATAGTTCGCCACGATATCGACCTGGCCCAGGGCATCTTTGCCGTGGCCCTTTGCGCTCAGCTGGTACTTCACCAGCTCGATATCGTATTCGGTGATGCGGTTAATCGCCTGGTAGATGGCATCTACCGGGCCGTTACCGTTGGCGGCTTCGGCTTTCACTTCCTCTCCGCAGGCCAGCTTCACGGAGGCGGTGGCAATATCGTTAGAGCCGGACTGCACGCTGAAGTACTCCAGGCGGAAATGCTCTGGCTCCTCCTGCTGCTTGTTGATAAAGGCCAGCGCTTCCAGATCGTAATCAAATACCTGGCCCTTCTTATCCGCCAGCTTCAGGAAGGCGTCGTACAGGCTATCCAGGCTGTAGTCGCTCTCTTTATAGCCCATCTCATCCATGCGGTGTTTCACCGCCGCGCGGCCGGAGCGGGAGGTCAGGTTCAGCTGTACCTGGTTCAGGCCGATAGACTCCGGGGTCATGATTTCGTAGTTTTCACGGTTCTTCAGCACGCCGTCCTGGTGAATACCGGAGGAGTGGGCAAACGCGCCGGTGCCGACAATCGCCTTGTTCGCCGGGATGGGCATGTTGCAGATCTGGCTAACGACCTGGCTGGTACGCCAGATCTCCTGGTGATTGATGCGGGTCTGCAGGTTCATGATGTCCTTGCGTACCTTAATCGCCATAATCACCTCTTCCAGCGAGCAGTTACCGGCGCGCTCGCCGATACCGTTCATCGCCCCTTCAACCTGGCGTGCGCCGGCATGGACCGCAGCGATAGCGTTGCCGACGGCGAGGCCTAAATCGTCGTGGGTGTGGACAGAGATAATAGCTTGATCGATGTTAGGCACGCGCTCATACAGGCCAGTGATGATATTGGCAAACTCGAAGGGCATGGTGTAGCCAACGGTATCGGGAATATTGATAGTTTTCGCTCCGGCGTTAATCGCTGCCTCAACCACCCGCGCCAGATCGGCAATCGGGGTACGGCCTGCGTCCTCACAGGAGAATTCGACGTCGTCGGTATAGTTACGTGCGCGCTTCACCATATAGACCGCGCGCTCGATCACCTCGTCCAGGGTGCTGCGCAGCTTGGTGGCGATATGCATCGGCGAGGTAGCAATAAAGGTATGGATGCGGAAGGCCTCGGCGACCTTCAGCGACTCTGCCGCCACGTCGATATCTTTCTCGACGCAGCGTGCCAGCGCGCAGACGCGGCTGTTTTTTACCTGGCGAGCGATAGTCTGTACAGACTCAAAGTCGCCCGGGGAAGAGACCGGGAAGCCTACCTCCATCACGTCCACGCCCATACGCTCAAGCGCCAGTGCAATCTGCAGTTTCTCTTTTACACTCAGGCTTGCCTGTAACGCCTGTTCACCGTCGCGTAAGGTGGTGTCGAAAATGGTAACGTGCTGCTGGCTCATGGTTTAGGTCCTTGTCTGTCGGAAGTCGCCTTGTGCTACGAGCATAAAAAAACCCGCGCATTGGCGCGGGTTCTCTGTTTTAACCGGAAGCTGACTTAACTCTGTTTGTCGCCCACCAGTCCACCGCGCAATGAGGATGCGTTTAGTAGTAGTAGACCGGCGATACGAACGTTGCGAATCATGCGTCAGGCTCCAGATGAAATCGATATGCTTTTAGTGGTACTGGATATGGCAGGTGATGTCAACAGCGAGCGGTAAAAAAGGGCGCAGAAGACGAAAGGAGGTTTAGGTAATTGTGCTGTTGAGAAGCGCATGGGCGAAACATTTCTATTCTCTACTGTAGAGATGTCTCGGCTGGTTTCTTGTGGACATAATGTATTTACAGAAATATATATTTTGTCACATGTAGAGAGGGGATTTTATTTGCTTGATTTGGTTGGTTTTAATCTTTTTATAATCTCTTTTTTATATACTCTTTTACAAGATTAAAACAATTGATATTCATTTTACCAATAATTAATTAGTTGATTTTAGATAATCTGAATTTACTTTTAAGTATATATTGCTTTGGTTATTCATGATGTTTATGTTTTCATTGCGCCCATAGCGTTAAGGGTATGCGTTGTGCAATAAAAAGCGCAGCGCGACTTTCGCTTTTTTTCGCGTACGTTTTTCTCGCGAAGTTATCCAAAATTGCCCTGTATTTTTTCTAAAATTATACGATACTGCTTTTGCTTATTTATATGCTTACTGAATCATATTTATAGCCAAGCGCTACGCTTGCCAGCAAAAGGAGTTTAGCATGACAGTGGAGTCAAAAATGTCAGAAGCCAACAATGAATATCTCTCGGTACCTTATGATATGAAATCGAAGCTCCGGCAGGTTGATCTAAATTTATTAACCGTTTTTGATGCGGTGATGCAGGAGCAGAATATCACCCGGGCCGCGCGTAATCTTGGTATGTCGCAGCCGGCGGTCAGCAATGCGGTAGCCCGGCTGAAGGTGCTGTTTAACGACGACCTCTTCTCCCGCTATGGTCGCGGTATCAAGCCTACGGCACGTGCCTATCAGCTTTTTGGCTCGGTTCATCAGGCGCTGCAGCTTATTCAAAATGAGCTTCCAGGCTCCGGCTTTGACCCACTTAAAAGCGAGCGTATTTTCCATATTTGTATCTGTAGTCCGCTGGATACTTACCTGACCTCTTCTATCTATAATCGAGTCGAAAAGGATGCGCCAAATATACACCTGGTCTTTAGCTCGGCGCTCGATAAAAATATTGAACACCAGCTGCGTTATCAGGAGACTGGGTTTGTTATTGGCTACGAGGAGTTTAAGCGTCCGGAGTTCTCTTGCCTGCCGCTTTTTAATGATGAGATGGTGCTGGTGGCCAGTAAAAATCATCCCCGGATCTATACGCCGTTAAAAGAGTCCGATATTTATGTCGAAGAGCATGCGGTTGTTTCACTTGAACGCTATGCCTCTTTTAGCCAGCCGTGGTATGACACGCCGGATAAACAGAGCCGTATTGCCTACCAGGGAATGGCGCTGGTTAGCGTCCTCAATGTCGTCTCGCAAACCCATCTGGTCTGTATTGCCCCGCGCTGGTTAAGCGAAAAATTTGCTGACAGTTTGGATCTGCAAATTATGCCGCTGCCGCTAAAGCGTAATAGCCGAACCTGTTTTTTGTCCTGGCACGAAGCCGCCGGGCGCGACAAAGGCCATCAATGGATGGAAGAGTTGCTCATTGACGTTTGCCGCCGCGTTTAGCAATTGATTAAAACCGGGTAGCCTCTATCCGGTTTATGCTAAATAGAGGCCCATCTGCGCTATTTTTGACTAATGTGATATTTATCTATGCATTGCCGGCAGGCGAAAAATGGATGAATTGCTGTGCCTTGCCCGTTTCCAATGATGAAGCATTATCAGCTTTCCTTATCGCAGTTGAATCCACTGATAACTTTTTATTTACCTCCCGCTTCCTCTTTTGGGTCCGCAGAGTGCTAATCGTTTGCTAATTGCCTGCCCTTAAATCAACAGTTAAGGTACAGACAATAAACAAAAGCCTGGAGGCAAGTCATGGAGATGTTGTCTGGAGCCGAGATGGTCGTCCGTTCGCTCATCGATCAGGGGGTAAAGCAGGTCTTTGGTTACCCCGGAGGGGCCGTCCTTGATATCTACGATGCCCTGCACACGGTTGGCGGGATTGAGCATGTGCTGGTGCGGCATGAGCAGGCCGCGGTGCATATGGCGGACGGGCTGGCGCGCGCGACCGGCGAGGTGGGCGTGGTGCTGGTGACCTCCGGGCCTGGCGCCACCAACGCCATTACCGGCATTGCTACCGCCTATATGGACTCTATTCCCCTGGTCGTGCTCTCCGGACAGGTTGCCACCTCGCTGATCGGCTATGACGCCTTTCAGGAGTGCGACATGGTCGGGATCTCCCGTCCGGTGGTAAAACACAGCTTTCTGGTCAAGCAGGCGGAAGATATCCCTGGCGTACTGAAGAAAGCGTTCTGGCTGGCCTCTACCGGCCGTCCAGGCCCGGTGGTCGTCGATCTGCCAAAAGACATCATGAACCCGGCAAATAAGCTCCCTTATGTCTGGCCGGATTCGGTGAGCATGCGCTCCTATAATCCCACCACCCAGGGCCACAAGGGGCAGATCAAGCGCGCATTGCAGACGCTGATCGCCGCGAAAAAGCCGGTGGTCTACGTCGGGGGCGGGGCGATCAATTCTGCCTGCGATAAGCAGCTGCGCGAGCTGGCCGAGAAGCTGAACCTGCCGGTCGTCTCGTCATTAATGGGCTTAGGCGCGTTTCCGGCTACCCATCGCCAGGCGCTCGGGATGCTGGGGATGCACGGCACCTACGAAGCCAACATGACGATGCACCACTCCGACGTGATCTTTGCCGTCGGCGTGCGTTTCGACGATCGTACCACTAACAATCTGATGAAGTACTGCCCGAACGCCACGGTGCTGCATATCGATATCGACCCGACCTCGATCTCGAAAACGGTGGCGGCGGATGTCCCTATCGTGGGCGACGCCAGGCTGGTGCTGGAACAGATGCTGGAGCTACTGGCCCAGGAGGAGAGCGTGCAGCCCCTCGACGATATCCGCGACTGGTGGCTAACAATTGATGGCTGGCGCGCCCGTCAGTGTCTGAAGTACGACACCCAGAGCGAGAGTATCAAGCCGCAGGCGGTCATTGAAGCCATCTGGCGTCTGACGAATGGCGATGCCTACGTCACCTCCGACGTCGGCCAGCACCAGATGTTTGCTGCCCTCTATTATCCTTTCGATAAGCCCCGCCGCTGGATCAACTCGGGCGGTCTGGGCACGATGGGCTTTGGCCTGCCCGCCGCGCTGGGGGTAAAAATGGCCCTGCCAGAGGAGACGGTCGTCTGCGTCACCGGCGACGGCAGTATCCAGATGAACATTCAGGAGCTGTCGACGGCCCTCCAGTATGAGCTGCCGGTGCTGGTGCTTAACCTGAATAACCGCTATCTCGGGATGGTGAAGCAGTGGCAGGATATGATCTACTCCGGTCGCCACTCGCAGTCCTATATGCAATCTCTTCCGGATTTTGCCCGTCTGGCCGAAGCCTACGGCCATGTGGGCATTCGCATCACCCGTCCCGATGAGCTGGAGGCGAAGCTGAGCGAGGCCCTGACGCAGGTGAAAAACGGCCGGCTGGTGTTTGTCGATGTCACCGTTGACGGCAGTGAGCATGTGTATCCCATGCAGATCCGTGGGGGCGGCATGGATGAGATGTGGTTAAGCAAAACGGAGAGAACCTGATTATGCGCCGGATATTATCTGTGTTACTGGAGAACGAATCGGGTGCGCTGTCGCGCGTGATTGGCCTCTTCTCCCAGCGTGGCTACAACATTGAGAGCCTGACCGTGGCCCCGACCGACGATCCAACCCTCTCGCGCATGACTATCCAGACGGTGGGCGATGCCAAAGTGCTGGAGCAGATCGAGAAGCAGCTGCATAAGCTGGTGGACGTGCTGCGTGTTAGCGAGCTGGGGCAGGGGGCACACGTCGAGCGTGAGATCATGCTGGTGAAGATCCAGGCCAGCGGCTATGGCCGGGAGGAGGTGAAGCGTAACGCGGAGATCTTCCGTGGTCAGATTATCGACGTCACTCCCTCTATCTATACGGTTCAGCTGGCTGGCACCAGCGATAAGCTGGATGCGTTTCTGGCCTCTATCCGCGACGTGGCGAAAATCGTTGAGGTCGCCCGCTCCGGGGTCGTGGGCCTGTCGCGCGGCGATAAAATCATGCGATAGGTTGAAGGCAACGGCAAAATGAGCAGCCCGACGGATCCTGTCGGGCTTTTTTTTGCGAAAACAACCGGAAGGCTGAGCGAAAGCGGTTGCCGCAGTGACTATTCTGCGTTTAGATGTTATGGAATTAAACCTATATTCCAAAAAAGGTTATGGAGTATCCTTTTTTCTTTGAGAGGCAATTGTGAAACTGGATGAAATCGCCCGGCTTGCCGGCGTCTCACGCACCACAGCAAGCTATGTGATCAACGGCAAAGCGAAGCAGTACCGCGTTAGCGATAAAACCGTTGAAAAAGTCATGGCCGTCGTGCGCGAGCATAACTACCATCCGAATGCGGTGGCCGCCGGGCTGCGGGCAGGACGCACGCGATCGATTGGCCTGGTGATCCCCGATCTGGAAAACACCAGCTATACCCGCATTGCTAACTACCTTGAGCGGCAGGCGCGCCAGCGTGGCTACCAGCTCCTGATTGCCTGTTCGGAAGACCAGCCGGATAACGAGATGCGCTGTATTGAGCATCTGCTGCAGCGCCAGGTGGATGCCATTATTGTGTCGACGTCGCTCCCGCCGGAGCACCCTTTTTACCAGCGCTGGGCCAACGACGCTTTTCCTATCGTTGCCCTCGACCGCGCCTTAGATCGAGAGCACTTCACCAGCGTGGTCGGTGCGGATCAGGACGATGCCGAGATGCTGGCGGCGGAGCTGCGTACCTTCCCGGCGGAGAACGTACTCTATCTGGGGGCGCTGCCGGAGCTGTCGGTCAGCTTTTTGCGCGAGCAGGGTTTCCGCACCGCCTGGAAAGACGATCCGCGCGAGGTCAGCTTCCTCTACGCCAACAGCTACGAGCGGGAAGCCGCCGCGCAGCTGTTCGATAAGTGGCTGGAGACTAACCCGATGCCGCAGGCGCTGTTTACCACCTCCTTTGCCCTGTTGCAGGGTGTGATGGATGTGACGCTGCGCCGCGATGGTCATCTGCCTGCTAATCTGGCGATTGCCACCTTTGGCGATCACGAACTGCTCGACTTCCTGCAGTGTCCGGTACTGGCCGTGGCCCAGCGCCACCGCGACGTGGCGGAGCGCGTACTGGAGATCGTCCTGGCCAGCCTCGACGAGCCGCGTAAACCGAAGCCTGGCCTGAGCCGCATTCGGCGCAACCTCTACCGCCGCGGCGTGCTAAACCGCATCTGATCCTCTTTAAGGATCGTAAACGCCGGGCGGCGCTGCGCTTGCCCGGCCTACAAAGCGCACTCCACCGTAGGCCCGTGCAAGCGCAGCGCCGCCCGGCGTGTCTTTATTTAACTAAAGCAGCTCTTTTCTTTCAGCGCCCTCATTTATATGAAAGCCATTCGCGTATTAACGTAAATTAACGTTCGGATTAATCCTTAAAATCCGTAGGCCGCTATTTTTTAAATTCCGCCTTATTCTAAAAACACCTTTTTTTAGGGAAGAAGGAGGTAACGGTGCGTTAATTTTGTATTGTTTTGTTACATCTAAGGAGGAGTCGCTGAATTAATGACCTTTTCTTTAGTATGACAATTCACTTCCTCTCTCAATGAACACGCTTCCCTCCCTCCACCGGTAAGTGACGCTGTTAACCATTGACAATATGGCTTAAAATGCTGCCCGCGTCGCAAACTGACACTTTATATTTAAGCCGTAGCGTGACCGAGGTCTTTAACCGTCTCATGCGGACGCATTATTTTTTTTGCAAATATTCATGACGTTAATTTGCAGCGCGCGTTGAGCACATTTTGTGCGGGACTGTTATCCACTATTAATCGTGGTTGTTTCGGACTCGTTAGCGTCAGTGCTGGCTTGACAAGCTTTTCCTCCGCTCCGTAAACTCCCTCGGTGGGGATTTGTGGGATAAAGTGGTGAAAGGTTGATTTTGAGGTGAAACTGGCATGTTCCGTGGGGCAACGTTAGTTAATCTCGACAGTAAAGGCCGGTTGTCCGTGCCTGTTCGCTACCGGGAACAACTCGTCGAGCATGCTGCCGGTCAGATGGTCTGTACCATTGACATCCATCACGCCTGCCTGCTCCTTTATCCCCTCCCGGAATGGGAAATTATTGAGCAAAAATTATCGCGTCTGTCGAGCATGAATCCCGCAGAGCGACGCGTGCAGCGTTTACTGCTGGGACATGCCAGTGAATGTCAGATGGATAGCGCGGGGCGCTTACTGATTGCTCCCGTTTTACGGCACCATGCCGGACTGAACAAAGAAGTGATGCTGGTCGGGCAGTTTAACAAGTTTGAGCTGTGGGATGAAACGACCTGGTATCAACGGGTCAAGGAAGATATCGACGCTGAGCAGTCAGGCTCTGAACCACTTTCAGAGCGATTGCAGGATTTGTCTCTATAACGATGATGGAAAATTTTAAACACACAACGGTACTGCTGGACGAGGCCGTGAATGGCCTGAACATTCGTCCTGACGGTATCTACATAGATGGAACTTTTGGTCGCGGTGGCCACTCGCGCCTGATCCTCTCCCAGCTGGGGGCGGAGGGGCGACTGCTGGCAATCGATCGCGATCCTGAGGCGATTGCTATCGCCAAAACCATTGACGATCCGCGCTTCTCTATTGTGCACGGGCCCTTTTCCGGGCTGGCGGACTATGTCCGCGAGCGCGATCTCGTCGGCAAGATCGACGGTATTCTGCTCGATCTTGGCGTCTCCTCACCGCAGCTTGACGATCCTGAACGTGGCTTCTCCTTTATGCGCGACGGTCCGCTGGACATGCGTATGGATCCCACCCGCGGCCAGTCCGCCGCCGAATGGTTACAAACCGCTGACGAAGCCGACATTGCCTGGGTGATTAAAACCTTTGGCGAAGAGCGTTTTGGCAAGCGTATTGCCCGCGCCATTGTCGAGCGTAACCGCATTGAGCCGATGACGCGTACCAAACAGCTGGCAGAAGTGATCGCCGCCGCAACGCCGGTGAAGGATAAGCATAAACATCCTGCCACCCGTACCTTCCAGGCGGTGCGCATCTGGGTGAACAGCGAGCTGGAAGAGATAGAGCAGGCGTTAAAAAACTCGCTCGACGTGCTGGCTCCAGGGGGAAGGCTGTCAATCATCAGCTTCCACTCGCTGGAGGATCGTATTGTGAAACGCTTTATGCGCGAGCAGAGCCGTGGGCCACAGGTTCCTGCCGGGCTGCCGATGACCGAAGCTCAGCTCAACAAGCTGGGCGGCCGCTATCTGCGCGCCCTAGGCAAGCTAATGCCGGGGGAAGAAGAGGTGGCAGAGAATCCACGCGCCCGTAGTTCAGTGCTGCGTATCGCTGAGAGGACGAACGCATGATTAGCAGGGTGGCAGAGACGCTCAGTAAAGTAAAAGGGTCGTTAGGAAACACCGAGCGCCATGCCTTGCCTGGCGTGATCGCCGACGATCTTTTGCGATTCGGCAAACTGCCGCTCTGCCTGTTCATCTGCATCATCGTGACGGCGGTAACGGTCGTCACGACCGCCCACCATACCCGTCTGCTGACGGCGCAGCGTGAACAGCTGGTGCTGGAGCGTGATGCGTTGGATATCGAGTGGCGCAACCTGATCCTCGAAGAGAATGCCCTTGGCGATCATAGCCGCGTTGAACGTATCGCCACTGAGAAGCTGCAGTTGCAGCATGTTGATCCCTCACAAGAAAACATTGTAGTACAAAAATAAGGACTTACGCGACGCATGAAAGCAGCGGTGAAGACGCTTAAACCAAAACGTCAGGAAGAGCAGGCCAACTTTGTGAGTTGGCGTTTTGCGTTGCTTTGCGGATGTATTTTACTGGCCCTGGCGTTTCTGCTGGGGCGCGTCGCATGGTTGCAGGTTATCAATCCGGATATGCTGGTGCGCCAGGGCGATCTGCGTTCGCTGCGCGTGCAGGAGGTCTCCACCTCTCGCGGCCTGATCACTGACCGCTCCGGCCGTCCACTGGCGGTGAGCGTGCCGGTAAAAGCGATCTGGGCCGATCCGAAAGAGCTGCATGACGCTGGCGGCATTACGCTCGACAACCGCTGGAAAGCGCTGGCGGATGCGCTGCATCTCCCGCTCGATCAGCTTGCTGCCCGCGTGAACGCCAACCCGAAAGGGCGCTTTATCTATCTTGCGCGGCAGGTAAATCCCGACATCGGCGACTACATTAAAAAACTGAAGCTGCCCGGCATTCACCTGCGGGAAGAGTCGCGTCGTTACTACCCCTCCGGCGAAGTAACCGCTCACCTCATTGGCTTTACCAACGTCGATAGCCAGGGCATTGAAGGCGTTGAGAAGAGCTTCGATAAGTGGCTTACCGGCCAGCCCGGCGAGCGTATCGTGCGTAAAGACCGCTATGGCCGTGTGATCGAAGATATCTCCTCTACCGACAGCCAGGCAGCGCATAACCTCGCCCTGAGCATTGACGAGCGTCTCCAGGCGCTGGTCTACCGCGAGCTGAACAACGCCGTGGCCTTTAACAAGGCGGAATCCGGCAGCGCCGTGCTGGTCGACGTTAACACCGGCGAAGTGCTGGCAATGGCCAACAGCCCCTCCTATAACCCGAACAACCTCAGCGGTACGCAGAAAGACGTGATGCGTAACCGTACCATTACCGACGTGTTCGAACCCGGCTCTACCGTGAAGCCAATGGTCGTTATGACCGCTCTGCAGCGCGGCGTGGTCAGAGAGAACACCGTTCTGAATACCGTGCCATACCGTATTAACGGCCACGAGATCAAAGACGTGGCGCGCTATAGCGAATTAACCCTGACCGGGGTACTACAGAAGTCGAGTAACGTCGGTGTTTCAAAGCTGGCGTTAGCGATGCCCTCCTCAGCGCTGGTAGAAACTTACTCGCGTTTTGGCCTGGGAAAAGCGACCAATTTGGGGTTGGTCGGAGAACGCAGTGGCTTATATCCTCAAAAACAACGGTGGTCTGACATAGAGAGGGCCACCTTCTCTTTCGGCTACGGGCTAATGGTAACCCCGTTACAGTTAGCGCGAGTCTACGCAACGATTGGCAGCTACGGCATCTACCGTCCGCTGTCGATCACCAAAGTTGATCCCCCCGTACCCGGCGAGCGCGTCTTCCCGGAATCCATCGTCCGTACCGTGGTGCACATGATGGAGAGCGTGGCGCTGCCCGGCGGCGGCGGCGTGAAGGCGGCCATCAAAGGCTATCGCATTGCCATTAAAACCGGTACGGCGAAAAAGGTCGGGCCGGACGGGCGCTATATCAACAAATACATTGCTTACACCGCGGGCGTTGCGCCAGCCAGCCAGCCGCGTTTTGCGCTGGTGGTGGTCATTAACGATCCGCAGGCGGGTAAATATTACGGCGGTGCCGTTTCCGCACCGGTCTTCGGGGCCATCATGGGCGGCGTACTGCGCACCATGAACATCGAGCCGGACGCGTTAGCAACGGGCGAAAAAAGTGAATTTGTGATTAATGAAGGCGAGGGAACAGGTGGCAGATCGTAATTTGCGCGACCTTCTCGCTCCGTGGGTATCGAATCTGCCTGCGCGAGCTTTGCGGGAAATGACACTCGATAGTCGCGTGGCGGCAGCGGGCGATCTCTTTGTGGCGGTAGTGGGCCACCAGGCGGACGGGCGTCGGTATATCCCGCAGGCGATAGCACAAGGCGTGGCGGCTATTATTGCGGAAGCCAAAGGCGAGGCCGCTGACGGTGAGAT
The DNA here is from genome assembly GCF_032052675.1 of Pseudescherichia sp. Classification (NCBI taxonomy): domain Bacteria; kingdom Pseudomonadati; phylum Pseudomonadota; class Gammaproteobacteria; order Enterobacterales; family Enterobacteriaceae; genus Pseudescherichia; species Pseudescherichia sp. The sequence goes on along the minus strand of NZ_DAMBWA010000010.1, from coordinate 124,054 downwards.
CCGTGACGTTCACGGCGTGCCGGTTATCTACCTCAGCCAGCTTAACGAGCGCCTCTCAGCGCTAGCCGGACGTTTCTACAATGAGCCTGCCGAGCATTTAAGCCTGGTGGGCGTTACCGGCACCAACGGCAAAACCACCACTACCCAGCTACTGGCGCAGTGGGCTCAGCTGCTGGGCGAAACCAGCGCGGTGATGGGTACGGTGGGTAACGGCCTGCTGGGCAAGGCGATCCCAACCGAGAATACCACCGGCTCCGCCATTGACGTTCAGCACGTGCTTGCCGATCTGGCAGGGCAGGGGGCAACCTTTGCCGCGATGGAGGTCTCCTCCCACGGTCTGGTGCAGCACCGTGTGGCCGCCCTGAAATTCCGTGCGTCGGTATTCACTAACCTGAGCCGCGATCACCTCGATTACCACGGGGATATGGCGGGCTACGAATCGGCAAAATGGCTGCTCTTCTCCGCGCATCACTATGGCGAGGCGATTGTGAACGCCGATGATGAAGTGGGCCGCCGCTGGCTGGCTAACCTGCCGGACGCCGTTGCGGTCTCAATGGAAGGGCATATCAACCCGGACTGTCATGGCCGCTGGCTGAAGGCCGAGGCGGTAAGCTATCACGACAGCGGCGCGACAGTGCGCTTTACCTCCTCCTGGGGCGAGGGCGAGATTGAGAGCCGCCTGATGGGGGCATTTAACGTCAGCAACCTGCTGCTGGCGCTGGCTACCCTGCTGGCGCTGGACTTCCCGTTGAGCGATCTGCTGAAGACGGCGTCGCGCCTGCAGCCGGTATGCGGCCGCATGGAGGTCTTCACCGCGCCGGGCAAACCGACGGTGGTAGTGGATTACGCCCACACCCCGGATGCGCTGGAGAAAGCGCTGCAGGCCGCGCGCCTGCACTGCACCGGCAAGCTGTGGTGCGTCTTTGGCTGCGGCGGCGATCGCGATAAAGGCAAACGCCCGCTGATGGGGGCCATTGCCGAAGAGTTTGCCGACGTGCCGGTCGTGACCGACGACAACCCGCGTACCGAAGAGCCGCGCGCCATCATAAACGATATTCTCGCCGGCATGCTCGACGCAGGCCGCGCCCGGGTGGTGGAAGGTCGTGCCGAAGCGGTGACCAGCGCCATCATGCAGGCGAAAGAGAGTGACGTGGTGCTGCTGGCCGGTAAGGGCCATGAAGATTACCAGATTGTCGGCACCCGCCGTCTTGACTATTCCGACCGCGTCACCGCCGCGCGTCTGCTGGGAGTGGTGGCATGATTAGCGTAACCCTTAACGAGCTTGCCCAGATCCTCAGCGGCGAGCTGCACGGCCAGAGCCTGACCATTGATGCCGTGACTACCGATACCCGCCAGCTGACGCCGGGCTGCCTGTTTGTGGCCCTGAAAGGTGAACGTTTCGACGCCCATGATTTTGCCGAGCAGGCGAAGGCGGGCGGCGCGGGCGCGCTGCTGGTCAGCCGTAAGCTCGACTGCGATCTGCCCCAGCTGGTGGTGAAAGATACCCGTCTCGCCTTCGGTGAAATAGGGGCCTGGGTGCGCCAGCAGGTACCGACCCGCGTGGTCGCGCTCACCGGCTCCTCCGGTAAAACTTCGGTGAAAGAGATGACCGCCGCCATCCTTGGCGAGTGCGGCAATACGCTTTATACCGCCGGCAACCTAAATAATGACATCGGCGTGCCGATGACACTGCTACGCCTGACGAAAGCGCACCAGTATGCGGTGATCGAGCTGGGGGCTAACCATCAGGGCGAAATCGCCTGGACCGTGAGCCTGACCCGTCCGGAAGCGGCGCTGGTCAACAACCTGGCGGCGGCGCACCTGGAGGGCTTTGGCTCGCTGGCGGGCGTGGCGAAGGCCAAGGGTGAAATCTTTACCGGGCTGCCGCTGAACGGCGTGGCGATCATGAATGCGGACAACAACGACTGGCTGAACTGGCAGAGCGTTATCGGCGAGCGCAAAATCTGGCGCTTCTCACCGAACGCGGCCAACAGCGATTTTACCGCCAATAACGTGCATGTGACCTCGCAGGGGACCCACTTCACGCTGCAAACCCCAACCGGGAATGCTGAGGTGCTGCTGCCGCTGCCGGGTCGTCACAACATTGCTAACGCGCTGGCGGCAACGGCGCTGGCGATGGCGGTGGGCGCACCGCTGGATGCGGTCAAAGCTGGGCTGGCGAAGCTGAAGGCGGTGCCGGGACGTCTGTTCCCTATTCAGCTTGCGGAAAACCAGCTGCTGCTCGACGACTCCTACAACGCTAACGTCGGCTCGATGACCGCCGCGGCGCAGGTGCTCTCCGAGATGCCGGGCTACCGGGTAATGGTGGTGGGTGATATGGCCGAGCTGGGCGATGAAAGCGAAGCGTGCCATCAGCAGGTGGGCGAGGCGGCGAAAGCCTCCGGCCTCGATCGCGTGCTGAGCGTGGGCGTCCAGAGCAAAGGTATCTCCGACGCCAGCGGCGTTGGCGAACATTTTAACGATAAAGCTGCGCTGATTGCGCGCCTCAAGGCGCTGATTGCAGAGCAGCAGATGATTACCATTTTGGTGAAAGGTTCACGTAGTGCTGCCATGGAAGAGGTAGTACACGCATTACAGGAGAATGGGACATGTTAGTTTGGCTGGCCGAGCATTTGGTCAAATATTATTCGGGCTTTAACGTCTTTTCCTATCTGACGTTTCGCGCCATTGTCAGCCTGCTGACCGCGCTCTTCATCTCTTTATGGATGGGGCCGCGCATGATCGCCCGCCTGCAAAAGCTCTCGTTTGGCCAGGTTGTTCGTAACGACGGTCCGGAATCGCACTTCAGCAAGCGCGGCACCCCAACGATGGGGGGGATCATGATCCTTACCGCCATTGTGGTGTCGGTCCTTCTGTGGGCTTACCCCTCCAACCCCTACGTCTGGTGCGTGCTGGTGGTGCTGGTGGGCTACGGCATCATCGGCTTTGTCGACGACTACCGTAAGGTGGTGCGTAAAGACACCAAGGGCCTTATCGCCCGCTGGAAATATTTCTGGATGTCGGTCATCGCCCTGGGCGTCTCCTTTGCGCTCTATCTGGTAGGCAACGATACGCCCGCTACGCAGCTGGTGGTGCCATTCTTTAAAGACGTTATGCCGCAGCTGGGCATCCTCTATATCCTGCTGGCCTACTTCGTGATCGTCGGTACCGGCAACGCCGTGAACCTCACCGACGGCCTCGATGGCTTAGCGATCATGCCTACCGTGCTGGTGGCATCAGGCTTTGCGCTGGTGGCCTGGGCAACCGGCAACATGAACTTTGCCAGCTATCTGCACATCCCCTACCTGCGTCACGCCGGTGAACTGGTGATCGTCTGTACGGCTATCGTCGGGGCAGGGCTGGGCTTCCTCTGGTTTAACACCTATCCGGCGCAGGTCTTCATGGGCGACGTCGGATCGCTGGCGCTGGGCGGCGCGCTGGGCATTATCGCCGTGCTGCTGCGCCAGGAGTTCCTGCTGGTGATCATGGGCGGCGTATTCGTGGTGGAGACCCTGTCGGTGATCCTGCAGGTGGGCTCCTTCAAGCTGCGCGGACAGCGCATCTTCCGTATGGCCCCGATTCACCACCACTATGAACTGAAAGGCTGGCCGGAGCCGCGCGTGATCGTGCGCTTCTGGGTTATTTCGCTGATGCTGGTGCTGATTGGCCTGGCTACGCTGAAGGTGCGTTAATCATGGCAGATTACCAGGGTAAACAGGTCGTCATCATTGGGTTAGGGTTAACCGGGCTATCCTGCGTGGATTTTTTCCTCGCGCGTGGCGTGACGCCGCGGGTGATGGATACGCGTAGCGCGCCGCCGGGGCTAGAGAAGCTCCCGGAGTCGGTTGAGCGCCACCTTGGTAGTCTGAATGACGACTGGCTGCTGGCCGCCGATCTGATCGTTGCCAGCCCCGGTCTCGCCCTGGCGCACCCGTCGCTGAGCGCGGCCGCCGAGGCTGGCGTAGAGATTGTCGGCGATATCGAACTGTTCGTGCGTGAAGCCCAGGCGCCGGTGATTGCGATTACCGGCTCTAACGGCAAGAGCACCGTCACTAAGCTGGTGGGCGAGATGGCGGAAGCCGCGGGCGTTAACGTTGGCGTCGGCGGCAATATTGGTCTGCCAGCACTGATGCTGCTCGACAGCAACCGCGAGCTGTACGTGCTGGAGCTCTCCAGCTTCCAGCTCGAGACCACCTCCAGCCTGCATGCCGTAGCAGCCACGATCCTGAACGTCACCGAAGATCATATGGATCGCTATCCGTTTGGCCTGCAGCAGTACCGCGCCGCCAAGCTGCGCATTTTCGAGAACGCTAAAGTCTGCGTGGTCAACGCCGACGACGCCCTGACCATGCCGGTTCGGGGTGCGGATGAGCGCTGCATCAGCTTTGGCGTCGACGTTGGCGACTATCACCTCAATCGCCAGCAGGGTGAGACTTGGCTGCGGGTGAAGGGCGAGAAAGTATTTAACGTTAAAGAGATGAAGCTCAGCGGCCAGCACAACTATACCAACGCCCTGGCGGCGCTGGCGCTGGCGGATGCCGCTGGCCTGCCGCGTGCCACCAGCCTGAAGGCGTTAACCACCTTTACCGGCCTGGCGCACCGTTTCCAGCTGGCGCTGGAGCATAACGGCGTGCGCTGGATCAATGACTCCAAGGCGACCAACGTTGGCAGCACCGAGGCGGCGCTTAACGGTCTGCACGTTGAAGGCACTCTGCACCTGCTGCTGGGCGGCGACGGCAAGTCGGCGGACTTCTCGCCCCTGAGCCGCTACCTGAACGGCGATAACGTGCGCCTCTACTGCTTTGGCCGCGACGGCGCAGCGCTGGCGGCGTTACGTCCCGAGATTGCGCAGCAAACTGAGACGATGGAGCAGGCGATGCGCCTTATCGCGCCGCAGCTTAAGTCAGGGGATATAGTGCTGCTGTCACCCGCCTGTGCCAGCCTCGATCAGTTTAAGAACTTTGAACAACGGGGCGATGAATTCACCCGTCTGGCGAAGGAGTTAGGCTAATGCGCTTATCATTTCCTCGCCTGAAGCTACCACGCATGCCGCATTTGCCGGGGCTCGGTATCCTGGAGTGGCTGTTTGCGGCGCTTAAAGGCTGGGTCATGGGGTCGCGTCCAAAGGACGATGATAGCCTGGTCATGTATGACCGGATGCTGCTGTGGCTGACCTTTGGCCTCGCGGCAGTGGGCTTTATTATGGTGACCTCCGCATCGATGCCGGTAGGGCAGCGTCTGACCAACGATCCCTTCTTCTTTGCTAAGCGCGATGCGCTCTATATCTTCCTCGCGTTTTGTATGGCGATGATTACCCTGCGCCTGCCGATGGAGTTCTGGCAGCGCTGGAGCTCCGCCATGCTCATCGCCTCTATTTTGATGCTGCTGCTGGTGCTGCTGGTCGGCAGCTCGATTAACGGGGCATCGCGCTGGATTGACCTTGGCGTGATGCGCTTCCAGCCTGCAGAGTTCACCAAGCTGTCGCTCTTCTGCTACCTCGCCAACTACCTGGTGCGTAAGGTAGATGAGGTGCGTAATAACCTGCGCGGCTTCCTGAAGCCGATGGGCGTGATCCTTGTGCTGGCCCTGCTGCTGCTGGCGCAGCCTGACCTCGGTACAGTGGTCGTGCTGTTTGTCACTACCCTCGCCATGCTGTTCCTTGCCGGAGCCAAGCTGTGGCAGTTTATCGCCATCATCGGGATGGGTATCTCTGCGGTGATCCTGCTGATCCTTGCTGAACCCTACCGCATCCGCCGCGTGACCTCGTTCTGGAACCCGTGGGAAGATCCCTTTGGCAGCGGCTACCAGCTTACCCAGTCGCTGATGGCCTTTGGCCGGGGCGAGTTCTGGGGACAGGGCCTCGGCAACTCGGTACAAAAACTGGAGTACCTGCCGGAGGCGCATACCGACTTCATTTTCTCCATTATCGGCGAAGAACTGGGTTATATCGGTGTGGTACTGGCGCTTTTGATGGTATTCTTCGTCGCTTTCCGTGCGATGTCTATTGGGCGGAAAGCGCTGGATATCGACCACCGTTTCTCGGGCTTTCTGGCCTGTTCGATCGGGATTTGGTTTAGTTTTCAGGCACTCGTCAACGTTGGCGCGGCCGCCGGGATGCTGCCAACCAAGGGTCTGACGCTGCCGTTAATCAGCTACGGTGGGTCCAGCCTGTTAATTATGTCGACGGCGATCATGATGCTGTTGCGTATAGATTATGAGACGCGTCTGGAAAAAGCCCAGGCGTTTACACGAGGTGTTCGATGAGTGGGCAACCGAAGCGGTTAATGGTGATGGCAGGCGGCACGGGCGGGCACGTTTTCCCCGGCCTGGCGGTTGCGCACCATTTAATGGCCCAGGGCTGGCAGGTTCGCTGGCTGGGCACCGCCGATCGTATGGAAGCGGATCTGGTGCCAAAGCACGGTATCGAGATCGACTTTATTCGCATCTCCGGGCTGCGCGGGAAGGGGTTGAAGGCCATGCTGCTTGCGCCGCTGCGTATCTTTAACGCCTGGCGTCAGGCGCGGACCATCATGCAGCGTTTCAAACCGGACGTGGTGCTGGGGATGGGCGGCTACGTCTCCGGGCCGGGTGGCCTTGCCGCCTGGTCGCTGGGTATTCCAGTGGTGCTACACGAGCAGAACGGCATTGCCGGGCTGACCAACAAATGGCTGGCGAAGATCGCCACCAAGGTAATGCAGGCCTTTCCCGGTGCGTTTCCACAGGCTGACGTGGTGGGTAACCCGGTGCGCACCGACGTACTGGCGCTGCCGCTGCCGGCGGATCGCCTCTCCGGTCGTGAAGGGCCGGTACGAGTACTGGTTGTCGGCGGCTCGCAGGGCGCTCGGGTGCTGAACCAGACGCTGCCGCAGGTCGCTGCCCGACTGGGCGATGCGGTAACCATCTGGCACCAGAGCGGAAAAGGGGCGCAGCAGACCGTTGAGCAGGCCTATGCCGATGCGGGCCAGCCGCAGCACCGCGTGACCGAATTTATTGATGATATGGCGGCAGCCTACGCCTGGGCCGACGTGGTAGTTTGCCGCTCCGGGGCGCTGACGGTGAGCGAGATCGCCGCTGCCGGGCTGCCGGCGCTGTTCGTGCCGTTCCAGCATAAGGATCGGCAGCAGTACTGGAATGCGCTGCCGTTAGAGCAGGCGCACGCGGCGAAGATCCTTGAGCAGCCGCAGTTTACCGTTGATTCCGTCGTCGAAACGCTGGCGAGCTGGGATCGCGTTACGTTACTGGGAATGGCCGAGCGCGCACGCGCCGCAGCCATTCCTGATGCTACCGACCGGGTAGCAAAAGCCGTAAGCCTTGCTGCACAGGCTTAACCATCGCGACGCCTTTTGCGTCGCACGAATTTTAGAAGTTTATGGCGTTTAGAGAATGAATACACAACAACTGGCGAAACTGCGTTCAATCGTGCCCGAGATGCGTCGCGTCCGGCACATTCACTTCGTTGGCATTGGCGGGGCCGGCATGGGCGGCATCGCTGAAGTCCTGGCGAACGAAGGCTATCAGATCAGCGGTTCCGACCTTGCGCCAAACCCGGTTACGCAGCAGCTGGCCGCCCTCGGCGCGACCATCTACTTCAACCATCGTCCGGAAAACGTACGCGACGCCAGCGTCGTGGTGGTCTCCAGCGCGATCTCAGCCGATAACCCGGAGATTGTTGCCGCGCATGAAGCGCGCATTCCGGTGATCCGCCGTGCAGAGATGCTGGCGGAGCTGATGCGTTTTCGTCACGGCATCGCCATCGCCGGGACGCATGGCAAAACCACGACCACCGCGATGGTCTCCAGCATCTATGCCGAGGCCGGACTGGATCCGACCTTTGTTAACGGCGGGCTGGTGAAAGCCGCAGGCGTACATGCGCGTCTGGGCCACAGCCGCTACCTGATTGCCGAAGCCGATGAGAGCGATGCCTCGTTCCTGCATCTGCAGCCGATGGTGGCGATCGTCACCAATATCGAAGCCGACCATATGGATACCTACCAGGGCGACTTCGAGAACCTAAAGCAGACCTTTATTAACTTCCTGCACAACCTGCCGTTCTATGGCCGGGCCGTGATGTGCGTGGACGATCCGGTGTGCCGCGAGCTGCTGCCGCGCGTGGGCCGTCAGACCACCACCTACGGCTTTAGCGACGACGCGGACGTGCGGGTTGAGAGCTACCAGCAGACCGGGCCGCAGGGACACTTTGTGCTGGTGCGCCAGGACAAACCTAATTTGCAGGTCACGCTGAACGCGCCGGGTCGCCATAACGCCCTGAACGCGGCGGCGGCGGTTGCCGTGGCGACGGAAGAGGGGATTGACGACGAGGCGATCCTGCGGGCGCTGGAGAGCTTCCAGGGCACCGGACGCCGCTTCGACTTCCTCGGCGCGTTCCCGCTGGAGCAGGTAAACGGCAAAGCGGGCAGCGCTATGCTGGTTGATGACTACGGTCACCACCCAACAGAAGTGGATGCCACCATCAAGGCCGCGCGTGCAGGCTGGCCGGATAAAAATCTGGTCATGATTTTCCAGCCGCACCGTTTCACCCGTACCCGTGACCTGTACGATGATTTTGCCAACGTGCTGACCCAGGTTGATGCTCTGCTGATGCTGGACGTTTATGCCGCAGGCGAGACACCGATCCCGGGTGCGGACAGCCGCTCCCTGTGCCGTACCATTCGTGGCCGGGGTAAAATCGACCCGATCCTGGTTCCGGATGCGGCCCAGGTTGCAGCGATGCTGGCCCCGGTATTAACCGGTAACGATCTTATTCTGGTTCAGGGGGCAGGAAACATTGGTAAAATTGCCCGCAGCCTGGCCGAGAATAAACTGAAGCCGCAGCCGTCGCAGGAGGAAGAGCGTCATGGCTAATAAAGTTGCAGTCCTGCTGGGCGGAACCTCCGCCGAGCGTGAAGTATCGCTGAACTCCGGCGCTGCGGTGCTGGCTGGCCTGCGTGAAGGCGGCGTGGACGCCCATCCGGTAGATCCGCGTGATACCGACGTCACCCAGCTTAAGAGCATGGGCTTTGACAAAGTCTTTATTGCCCTGCACGGTCGCGGCGGCGAAGACGGTACGCTGCAGGGCCTGCTTGAGCTGACCGGTCTGCCCTATACCGGCAGCGGCGTAATGGCCTCGGCCATCTCAATGGATAAGCTGCGCAGCAAGCTGCTGTGGCAGGGCGCGGGCTTGCCTGTCGCGCCGTGGGCGGCGCTGACGCGCAAAGAGTTTGAGCAGGGCCTGAGCGAGAGCGTACTTCAGCACATTGCCAGCCTGGGCCTGCCGCTGATCGTTAAGCCCAGCCGCGAAGGCTCCAGCGTGGGCATGTCAAAAGTTGACGAGGCCGGCGCGCTGAATGCGGCGTTAGCTTTAGCGTTTCAGCATGATGAAGAAGTCTTAGTTGAGAAGTGGCTGAGCGGGCCGGAATTTACCGTGGCAGTATTAGGGGAAGAAATTTTACCCTCAATTCGCATCCAACCCGCAGGAACCTTCTATGATTATGAGGCAAAGTATCTCTCTGATGAGACTCAGTATTTCTGCCCCAGCGGATTAGAAGCGGAGCGCGAAGCGCAGCTGCGCGATCTGGTACTAAAGGCCTGGACCGTTTTAGGCTGCCGTGGATGGGGTCGAATCGATGCCATGCAGGATCGCGATGGTCACTTCTATCTGCTGGAAGCGAACACCTCGCCGGGAATGACCAGCCACAGTCTGGTCCCGATGGCGGCTCGCCAGGCTGGATTAAGTTTCTCGCAATTGGTTGTACGAATTCTGGAGTTGGCGGACTGATATGTCGCAGGCTGCGCTAAACACGCGAAACCGCGAAGAGGAGGAGGTTGTTGCCTCCCGGCGGAATAATGGAACGCGTCTTGCAGGAATTGTTTTTCTGCTGGCGGTGCTGTGCACCGTGTTGGTGAGCGGCTGGATGATTCTGGGCTGGATGGACGATGCGCAGCGCCTGCCGCTGTCGAAGCTTGTGGTCACCGGTGAGCGCCACTACACGCGCAACGATGATATTCGCCAGTCGATTCTGGCCCTGGGGGCGCCCGGGACCTTTATGACTCAGGATGTAAACATCATCCAGAGCCAGATTGAACGTCTGCCGTGGATCAAGCAGGCCAGCGTAAGAAAGCAGTGGCCGGACGAATTGAAGATTCATCTGGTTGAATATGTCCCCATTGCGCGGTGGAATGATCAGCACATGATGGATGCAGATGGAAATTCGTTCAGCGTGCCGACCGATCGGGCTAAAGAACAGAATCTTCCGCTGCTCTTTGGTCCGGAAGGGAGCGAAAGCGAAGTGTTGCAAGGCTATCGCGACATGGGGCAGGTGCTGGCAAAGGATAAATTTACGTTGAAAGAGGCGGCGATGACCGCCCGTCGCTCCTGGCAGTTGACGCTTAATAATGGAATCAAGCTCAACTTAGGTCGGGGGGATACGATGAAACGTCTGTCACGCTTTGTAGAACTCTATCCTGTTCTGCAGCAGCAGGCGCAAACCGACGGCAAAGAGATCAGCTATGTCGATCTGCGCTACGACTCGGGCGCGGCGGTCGGTTGGAAACCGGCACCCATTGTGGATCCTAATCAGCAACAGAATCAGGCACAGGCAGAGCAATAATGATCAAGGCGACGGACAGAAAACTGGTAGTAGGACTGGAGATTGGCACCGCAAAGGTTGCCGCTTTGGTAGGGGAAGTTCTGCCCGACGGTATGATCAATATCATTGGCGTGGGCAGTTGCCCGTCGCGGGGTATGGATAAAGGCGGGGTCAACGATCTGGAGTCGGTGGTAAAGTGCGTGCAGCGCGCCATCGACCAGGCCGAGCTGATGGCGGACTGCCAGATTTCGTCGGTTTACCTGGCGCTCTCCGGCAAGCATATTAGCTGTCAGAATGAGATCGGCATGGTGCCCATTTCCGAAGAGGAAGTGACCCAGGAAGACGTTGAAAACGTGGTGCACACCGCCAAGTCGGTGCGGGTGCGCGATGAGCACCGGGTTCTGCATGTGATCCCGCAGGAGTACGCCATTGACTACCAGGAAGGGATCAAAAATCCGGTAGGGTTATCCGGCGTGCGGATGCAGGCAAAAGTGCACTTGATCACATGTCACAACGATATGGCAAAAAACATTGTCAAAGCAGTTGAACGATGTGGTCTGAAAGTTGACCAACTTATTTTTGCCGGACTGGCGTCCAGCTATTCCGTATTGACGGAAGACGAACGTGAGCTGGGTGTCTGCGTGGTCGATATCGGTGGTGGTACAATGGACATCGCCGTGTATACCGGCGGTGCGCTGCGCCACACCAAAGTGATCCCCTACGCGGGGAACGTGGTGACCAGCGACATCGCCTATGCCTTCGGTACGCCGCCAAGCGACGCCGAAGCCATTAAGGTTCGCCACGGCTGTGCGCTGGGCGCTATCGTCGGTAAAGACGAAAGCGTAGAGGTGCCGAGCGTGGGCGGACGTCCGCCGCGCAGCCTGCAGCGTCAAACGCTGGCGGAGGTGATTGAGCCGCGCTACACCGAGCTGCTCAATCTGGTGAACGAAGAAATTTTGCAGCTGCAAGAACAGCTCCGGCAACAAGGCGTTAAGCACCATCTTGCAGCAGGAATTGTATTAACCGGCGGCGCCGCGCAGATCGAAGGGCTTGCAGCCTGTGCGCAACGCGTGTTTCATACACAGGTGCGCATAGGTGCGCCGCTGAATATCACGGGCCTGACGGATTATGCCCAGGAGCCGTACTATTCAACGGCGGTAGGTCTGCTGCACTACGGGAAGGAGTCCCATTTAAGTGGTGAAGCAGAGGTGGAAAAACGTGCGTCAGTCGGCTCGTGGATCAAACGTCTGAACAGCTGGCTGCGAAAAGAGTTTTAATATTTTCAGAGACCGCACAAAATTAGCGGACTCAGGCGACAGGTACTTACATTGAATCCCTCTTGCAGCCGTAACGCAGTTTGAAGGATGATGTGTAAAATCGGAGAGAAAATTATGTTTGAACCTATGGAACTGACCAACGACGCGGTGATTAAAGTCATCGGCGTCGGTGGCGGCGGCGGTAACGCCGTTGAGCACATGGTGCGCGAGCGCATCGAAGGCGTTGAATTCTTTGCAGTAAACACCGACGCCCAGGCGTTGCGTAAGACCGCGGTGGGACAGACCATCCAGATCGGCGGCGGCATCACCAAAGGTCTGGGAGCAGGCGCTAATCCGGAAGTCGGCCGCAACGCAGCCGAAGAGGACCGTGAGGCACTGCGCGCTGCGCTTGATGGCGCAGACATGGTATTCATCGCCGCAGGTATGGGCGGTGGTACAGGCACAGGCGCTGCGCCAGTGGTTGCCGAAGTAGCCAAAGATTTAGGTATTCTGACCGTTGCCGTCGTGACCAAGCCTTTCAACTTCGAAGGCAAGAAGCGTATGGCCTTTGCAGAGCAGGGGATCACCGAGCTGTCCAAGCACGTTGACTCCCTGATTACCATCCCGAACGACAAGCTGCTGAAGGTGCTGGGTCGTGGCATCTCTCTGCTCGACGCCTTTGGCGCGGCCAATGACGTGCTGAAAGGCGCGGTTCAGGGCATCGCCGAGCTGATCACCCGTCCGGGCCTGATGAACGTCGACTTCGCCGACGTGCGCACCGTGATGTCCGAAATGGGCTACGCGATGATGGGCTCCGGCGTGGCGAAAGGGGAAGATCGTGCGGAAGAAGCCGCCGAGATGGCGATCTCCAGCCCGCTGCTGGAAGATATCGACCTCTCTGGCGCGCGCGGCGTGCTGGTCAACATCACGGCGGGCTTCGACCTGCGTCTGGACGAGTTTGAAACCGTGGGTAACACCATCCGTGCCTTTGCGTCGGATAACGCCACCGTGGTTATCGGTACCTCTCTGGATCCAGAGATGAACGACGAGCTGCGCGTGACCGTTGTTGCCACCGGTATCGGTATGGACAAGCGTCCTGAAATCACCCTGGTAACTAACAAACAGCAGCAGCAGCCGGTGATGGATCGCTATCAGCAGCACGGTATGGCTCCGCTGAGCCAGGAGCAGAAACCGGCCGCTAAAGTGGTTAATGACCCGACGCCGCAGACCGCGAAAGAGCCAGATTATCTCGATATTCCGGCATTTTTACGTAAGCAGGCTGACTAAGAATTAGCTGGAAGTTGGGCATTGTCGCTCTTTGTGCTAAACTGGCCCGCCGGTTGTATAGTACAATTCGGTTGGATTAGTAACTAGGCGAGATTATACGATGATCAAACAAAGGACACTTAAACGTATCGTTCAGGCGACTGGCGTCGGTTTGCATACCGGCAAAAAAGTCACCCTGACGCTGCGACCTGCGTCGGCCAACACCGGGGTCATCTATCGTCGCACTGACTTGAATCCACCGGTAGATTTTCCGGCCGATGCCAAATCTGTGCGTGATACCATGCTCTGTACCTGTCTGGTGAACGAGCATGACGTGCGGATCTCTACCGTAGAGCACCTCAATGCCGCGCTGGCGGGTCTGGGTATCGACAACATCATGATTGAAGTTGATGCCCCTGAGATCCCGATCATGGACGGTAGTGCAGCGCCGTTCGTTTACCTGCTGCTTGATGCCGGTATCGAAGAGCTGAACTGTGCGAAGAAATTCCTTCGCATCAAAGAGACCGTTCGCGTCGAAGATGGCGACAAATGGGCTGAATTCAAGCCGTACAATGGTTTTACGTTGGACTTTACCATCGACTTTAACCATCCGGCGATTGATGCCAGCAGCCAGCGCTACGCGATGAACTTCTCTGCTGACGCATTTATGCGCCAGATTAGCCGCGCGCGTACCTTCGGCTTTATGCGTGATATCGAGTATCTGCAGTCCCGTGGCCTCTGCCTGGGCGGCAGCTTCGACTGTGCCATCGTCGTTGATGACTATCGTGTATTGAACGAAGACGGCCTGCGTTTTGAAGACGAGTTTGTGCGTCATAAAATGCTGGATGCGATCGGTGATCTGTTCATGTGTGGTCACAACATTATCGGTGCATTTACCGCTTATAAATCCGGTCATGCGCTGAATAATAAACTGCTGCAGGCGGTCCTGGCTAAACAGGAAGCCTGGGAGTATGTGACGTTCCAGGACGACGCTGAGCTGCCGCTGGCATTTAAAGCACCGTCAACGGTACTGGCATAATCCTCCAGACCGTTTAGTAAAAATTCGACTGGTTAACCTGGCACTCTCTCCGGTCAGGGGCGCCAGTCGTTTTTGTTTCCAGGTTTTACTGTTTCTCTTCCTGCCTCCCGACGTACAAATCCAGACGTAATTTACTGCCGAAAGCGGTGCGTTCGCTGTTTTCTTAAGCGTTTTCACCCGGCTATGCCCCTCATTGTTACTGCCGTGTAGCGCCTTTAATGGTAATATTTGGTCGCAAAATAACGGATGTTGATGTGAATCGGGTAGGTTTAACCCATTAATGGTGGAGCAAGTGAGCGGATTACTGACGCGCTGGCGACAATTTGGCAGACGCTACTTCTGGCCGCATCTCTTTTTAGGGATGGTCGCGGCGAGTCTTGGCCTGCCCGCGCCGGGTACGCAGGATCGTCCCACCCAGCCTGAGAAGGCCACCGCCAGCAACCATAACCGCACCAGCCCGGTTAATTTCACCAGCCTCGCACTGCTTGAAGCCAGCCGCCGTCCGACCTTTACCGTCGACTACTGGCACCAGCACGCCATTCGCACCGTTATTCGCCATCTCTCCTTTGCGATGACGCCGCAGGCGCTGTCGGTTGCCGAAGAGCCGCTGCCCGTCCGGGCGCAGCATCTGGCGCTGCTGGATACGCTCAATGCCCTGCTGACCCAGGAGGGCAAACCGCCGGTTATCGTCCGGCATAAGCCTGTCTCTACTCCCGAACCTCACGCGGCGTTTACCGTTGCCAGCTGGCTCGCGCAGGTGCAGGGGATCCGCGCCGGACCTCAACGCCTCAGCTAAATTAACCGTTTCAACACCTTAATTTATCTGCCCGCTTTGGGGCGTTTGAGAATTTATTATGCTTATTAAACTGTTAACAAAAGTATTTGGTAGCCGTAACGATCGTACCCTGCGCCGGATGCGCAAGGCCGTGACCCTTATCAACAGCATGGAACCGGCTATGGAGAAGCTCAGCGATGACGAGCTGAAAGCCAAAACCGCCGAGTTCCGCGCCCGTCTTGAAAAAGGCGAGACCGTAGAGAGCCTGATCCCGGAAGCATTCGCCGTGGTGCGCGAAGCGAGCAAGCGCGTATTCGGTATGCGCCACTTTGATGTCCAGCTGCTGGGCGGCATGGTGCTTAACGATCGCTGCATCGCCGAGATGCGTACCGGTGAAGGTAAAACCCTGACCGCAACCCTGCCGGCCTACCTGAACGCCCTGAGCGGTAAAGGCGTGCACGTGGTCACCGTCAACGACTACCTTGCCCAGCGTGACGCCGAAAACAACCGTCCGCTGTTCGAGTTCCTTGGTATGAGCGTGGGCGTTAACATGTCTGGCCTGCCTGCACCAGCCAAGCGTGAGGCCTATGCCGCAGATATCACCTACGGCACCAACAACGAATACGGCTTTGACTATCTGCGTGACAACATGGCGTTCAGTCCGGAAGAGCGCGTTCAGCGTAAGCTGCACTATGCGCTGGTGGATGAGGTGGACTCCATCCTGATCGACGAAGCCCGTACGCCGCTGATCATCTCCGGTCCGGCGGAAGACAGCTCCGACATGTACAAGCGCGTCAACAAAATCATCCCTAACCTGATCCGTCAGGAGAAAGAGGACTCTGACACCTTCCAGGGCGAAGGCCACTTCTCCGTGGATGAGAAAGCGCGTCAGGTGAACCTGACCGAGCGCGGGCTGGTGCTGATTGAAGAGCTGCTGGTGAAAGAGGGCATCATGGACGAGGGCGAGTCGCTCTACTCCCCGGGCAACATCATGCTGATGCACCACGTCACCGCTGCGCTGCGTGCACACGTGCTCTTCACCCGCGACGTAGACTACATCGTGAAAGACGGCGAAGTGATCATCGTTGATGAACATACCGGCCGTACCATGCAGGGCCGCCGCTGGTCCGATGGCCTGCACCAGGCCGTTGAGGCCAAAGAGGGCGTAGAGATCCAGAACGAGAACCAGACGCTGGCCTCCATCACCTTCCAGAACTACTTCCGCCTGTATGAGAAGCTGGCGGGGATGACCGGTACCGCCGATACCGAAGCGTTTGAGTTTAGCTCTATCTACAAGCTGGACACCGTGGTGGTGCCGACCAACCGTCCGATGATCCGTAAGGATCTGCCGGACCTGGTTTACATGACCGAAGCGGAAAAAATTCAGGCCATTATCGAAGATATCAAAGAGCGTACCGCTAACGGCCAGCCGGTGCTGGTGGGGACCATCTCTATCGAGAAATCCGAGGTGGTATCAAACGAGCTGACCAAAGCGGGTATCAAGCACAACGTTCTGAACGCCAAATTCCACGCCAACGAAGCGGCGATCGTGGCCCAGGCGGGCTACCCGGCGGCGGTGACCATCGCCACCAACATGGCCGGTCGTGGTACCGATATTATGCTGGGCGGTAGCTGGCAGGCAGAGGTTGCCGCGCTGCCGGAACCAACCGCAGAGCAGATCGCTAAAATCAAAGCGGACTGGCAGGTGCGTCATGATGCCGTGCTGGCGTCCGGCGGTCTGCACATCATCGGTACAGAGCGCCATGAATCCCGCCGTATCGATAACCAGCTGCGCGGCCGTTCCGGTCGTCAGGGTGATGCGGGCTCCTCTCGCTTCTACCTGTCGATGGAAGATGCCCTGATGCGTATCTTCGCCTCCGACCGCGTCTCCAACATGATGCGCAAGCTGGGGATGAAGCCAGGCGAAGCGATCGAGCACCCGTGGGTGACCAAGGCTATCGCCAACGCCCAGCGTAAGGTGGAGAGCCGCAACTTCGACATTCGTAAGCAGCTGCTTGAGTATGACGACGTAGCCAACGACCAGCGCCGCGCGATCTACACCCAGCGTAACGAACTGCTGGACGTGAGCGACGTCAGCGAAACCATCGCCAGCATCCGCGAAGACGTCTTCAAGGCGACCATCGACGGACATATTCCGCCGCAGTCGCTGGAGGAGATGTGGGACATCCCTGGCCTGCAGGAGCGTCTGAAAAACGACTTCGATCTCGATCTGCCGATTGCCGAGTGGCTCGACAAAGAGCCGGATCTGCATGAAGAGACGCTGCGCGAGCGTATTATGCAGAGCGCCGTCGAGGTCTATCAGCGTAAAGAAGAGGTGGTGGGTGCCGAGATGATGCGCCACTTCGAAAAAGGCGTCATGCTGCAAACCCTCGACTCCCTGTGGAAAGAGCACCTGGCGGCGATGGACTACCTGCGTCAGGGTATCCACCTGCGCGGCTATGCGCAGAAAGATCCGAAGCAGGAGTACAAGCGCGAATCCTTCGCCATGTTCGCCGCTATGCTTGAGTCACTGAAGTATGAAGTGATCAGCACCCTGTCAAAAGTACAGGTGCGGATGCCGGAAGAGGTGGAGGAGATGGAGCAGCAGCGTCGCGAAGAGTCAGAGCGCCTGGCCCAGATGCAGCAGCTTAGCCACCAGTCCGACGACGCGCAGGCCGCAGCCGATCTGGCGGAGCAGTCCGGCGAGCGTAAAGTGGGCCGTAACGACCCATGCCCGTGCGGCTCTGGCAAAAAATACAAACAGTGCCACGGCCGTCTGAGCTAAACGCAACACAATAAAAAACAAAGGCGCAGATTCTGCGCCTTTTTTATGGAGCCTACCTGATGAAAGTATTGAATATCGCCGCCGGGATCATTCGCAATCCGCAGGGCGAAATCTTTATTACCCAGCGTGCCGCCGACGCGCACATGGCCAATAAGAAGGAGTTTCCCGGCGGCAAGATTGAGGCTGGTGAAACCCCGGAGCAGGCGCTGGCGCGCGAGCTGGATGAGGAGGTGGGCATTACCGTCACCTCAGCGCAGCTGTATGAAAAACTGGATTACCACTATCCGGAGCTGCACATCACCCTGTGGTTCTACCTGGTCGAAGGCTGGGAAGGGGAGCCGTGGGGGAAAGAGGGACAGCCGGGAGAGTGGTTGACGCCGCAGGCGCTGAACGGGGACGACTTCCCGCCCGCCAACCAGCCGATCGTCGCCCGGTTACGCGGCGAGTAGTTTGCTGGTTTTATAGGCCCGGTAAGCGTCGCGCCACCGGGCAATTAACCGCTTAAGGCTGTTTCTCTTCGCTCCAGCCATCGCTGTCGGAGAGGTCGCCCTCGCTGGGGATACGCTTCTCTTCGGCGGCCCACTCGCCTAAATCAATAAGCTGGCAGCGCTTAGAGCAGAACGGGCGAAACGGGCTGGTCTCGTTCCAGACAACGTTCCGGCCGCAGGTTGGGCACTTTACAACGGTTTCTTCAGACATCACTCCTCCTTAACAGCAGGCCAGGCCAAAATCGAGACGCTCCGGCACGTGGCCGTTTTCGCTGTCCAGCGGCATAAAGCGGATGGCAAAACGGCTCTTATGCCCGGAGATTTGCGGATAGAGCTGGTCGGCGAGGGTCAATTCCAGACGCAGCAGGTCGGCATCGTCACCGTTGTCCTGATAAAAGCCGTTCAGGCTGGTCTGCTTACGGAACGGCGCAGAGTTGCGGATCAGGTCGAGGATCAGCGTCAGGGTCTGGGTCAGCGGCTGGAGGCTCTCCAGCCAGACGGCGACCTGCTCATCCCGCTGGGACTGAGGCGCATAGAGCCACAGGTGCAGGGTCGGCAGATCGAAGCTGCAGCAGCCGCCTGGAATAGAGAGGCGCTGGCGCACCAGGCCAATCAGGCGCTCTTCACGCAGCAGCTGGCCAACGCGTGGAGCGGCCATTAGCGTATTGCTGCTCTGCTTCAGCTGGTCGCGCACCGCATCAATACGGCTCTGGTCGACGCCAGGCACTTCTACCCACGCTTTCAGCTTACGCTGCTGGCGCTCCAGCTCTTTCAGCAGCTCGGTGCGGATATCGCCGCGTTCGAACACGTCAAGCAGGTCTCCGGCGTTACGAAAAAAGTGTAAGGCGTCAGCGTGATCGCTGATGGGAAGCCGGGCAGAGAGCTGCTGGAGCAGAAATTCAATACGCAGCCAGGTGCGCATCTTTTCATTGAGCGGGTGTTCAAAAAGGACGTGGGTCTGCATTACGGTTTTTCCTGTGATACGACCTGGGAAGCGTAGCGTAGATACGCCTCATGCAGGCGGGCAACATCCGATGCAACGGCATCTGGTGCGCCATTATTGTCAATAACATCATCCGCGACGGCAAGGCGTGCTTCTCGCGTGGCCTGAGCAGCAAGGATATGCTCGGCGTGCTCACGCGTGACGCCATCGCGCGCCATCGTGCGGGAAATCTGTGTCTCCGGGGAGACGTCAACCACCAGTACCCGATCGGCCCTGGTGTGCAGCTGGTTCTCCACCAGCAGCGGCACTACCCAGAGCACGTAGGGCGATGTCGCCCCGGCAATCTGCCGCTGGGTCTCCTCGTGGATCAGGGGGTGGAGTAGTGCGTTAAGCCAGCGTTTGTCGTCTGGCGAGGCGAAAATGCGTTCCCGCAGCAGGCGGCGGTTGAGCGTGCCGTCTGGCTGGATCGTCTCTGGCCCAAAATGGGCCGCAATGGCGCGTAGGGCAGGAGCGCCAGGCTCAACCACCTGGCGGGCAATGACATCAGCATCAACGACGCTAACCCCGTTTTTCAGGAATTCGCGGGCAACCGTACTCTTCCCGCTGCCTATTCCCCCGGTTAAGGCGACCGTATACCCCATAACGCAAAATCCCAGACTGCTCTGCCAGCTCACGATCTTTTGATTTATCTATTCATAAATCAAAAGGTTATAATTTGTACGGAAAACGAAACGATCAATTATCCGGACCCCGCCCATTCGGCAGGTAAATTTATAGGATTGTAGCGTAAAAAAAGAGAATTTCGCAGTCTTGCGGACTCCTATTTAGTGCGTATGATAGCGTCACTGGAGTTGTGTGTTAGCTCGTATGCGTTAGTCGCCATTAACCCCAGGAATCCGTTCATGCGTATTGAAGAAGATCTGAAATTAGGCTTTAAAGACGTTCTTATCCGCCCTAAACGCTCTACCCTCAAAAGTCGTTCTGATGTCCAGCTAGAACGCGAGTATACCTTTAAGCACTCTGGCATGACCTGGTCTGGCGTTCCTGTTATCGCAGCGAACATGGATACCGTAGGCACCTTCGCGATGGCGAAAGCGCTGGCGTCGTTCGACATCCTGACTGCCGTGCACAAGCACTACTCTGTAGAAGAGTGGAAAGCCTTTGTTGCCGCTGAATCCGCTGAGGTGCTGAAACACGTGATGGTTTCAACCGGCACTTCAGACGCTGATTTTGAAAAGACCAAACAGATCCTCGACGCCAGCCCGGCGCTGAGCTTTGTCTGTATTGACGTTGCTAATGGTTACTCCGAGCACTTCGTGCAGTTCGTGGCCAAAGCGCGTGCGGCATGGCCGACCAAAACCATCTGCGCCGGTAACGTCGTGACGGGCGAAATGTGTGAAGAGCTGATCCTCGCCGGGGCTGATATCGTTAAGGTTGGCATCGGCCCAGGCTCCGTCTGCACCACCCGCGTGAAAACCGGCGTCGGCTACCCGCAGCTCTCTGCGGTGATCGAGTGTGCCGATGCGGCTCACGGTCTCGGCGGCCAGATCGTCAGCGACGGCGGCTGCACCGTACCGGGCGACGTGGCAAAAGCCTTTGGCGGCGGCGCGGACTTCGTGATGCTGGGCGGTATGCTGGCCGGTCACGAAGAGAGCGGCGGCACCGTAGTCGATGAAAACGGCGAGAAATTCATGCTCTTCTACGGCATGAGCTCTGAGTCGGCGATGAACCGTCACGTTGGCGGCGTTGCGGGCTACCGCGCTGCGGAAGGGAAAACCGTTAAGCTGGCCCTGCGCGGCCCGGTTGAGAACACCGCCCGCGATATTCTTGGTGGCCTGCGCTCAGCCTGCACCTATGTGGGTGCTTCCCGCCTGAAAGAGCTGACCAAGCGCACCACCTTTATTCGCGTCGCCGAGCAGGAAAACCGCGTTTTCAATAGCCTCTGATGTCTCTGCTGGCGCGGTTCGCTGCGTCAGCTTCTCTCCTGCTGTTATCCCATCCCACTCATCGCATCCCCCAGATGAAAAATCGGCAGATACATGGCGACGATCAGCGTTCCGATAATCACCCCGGTCACCACCAGCATCAGTGGCTCCAGCAGCGTCGCCAGGCCATCCGCCTGCTGCTGCGTCAGTTCGCTATGGTGGCGGGCAAGGTTATCGAGCATGGTATCGAGCGCCCCGGAAGCCTCGCCGGTTCGTACCAGCTGAATGCACAGCGCACTAAACTCACCGCTGTTTTTCAGCGCCGCCCAGATTGGCGTCCCCTGCGCTATCTCCTGATGGATATGATGGATCGCTTCGCGCCAGTGGGGGCAGGTTAAGGTTGCCTCGACGCTCTCCAGCCCCTGCAGAAAAGCAATACCCGCCCTCTGGGTGAGGGCCAGCACGGTAAATATCTGGCTGAGCCTTTGCCCCCGCACCAGCCCACCGACGACCGGGATCCTCAACAGCAGCCGCTGCCGATAGCGTTGCCACGGCGGGTGGTTGCGCAGCGCAAATCCGCTGGCGGCAAGGAGCAGAGCCGCAGCCAGCGTCCAGGGTCCGGCGCGGGTAATCAGCCCCGAGAGCGCCATAACGCCACGCGTGAGCGCTGGCAGCGGCGTATTGAAGGTCCGGTAGATAGCGGCGAATTCGGGCAGTACCAGCAGGATCATCGCCAGCGTTACTGCCACCGCCAGGGTCAAAACGATCAGCGGGTAGCGCAGGGCCTTTTTTACCTTGCCGGCCAGCTCTTGCTGGGTTTTCTGCTGGGCGGCAAGCTGGAAGCAGCACTCATCCAGCGCGCCGGTCAGCTCACCGGTGTGGATCATAGCGATATAGATCGGCGGGAAGGCGTCCGGCCAGCGGCGCATGGCCGCAGAGAGCGCGGTGCCCTGGGCCAGATCCTCCGCCAGGCTTTGCAGCAGCGCCTGCCACTGTCCTACCGGATGCTGTTGGGAGAGCATCAGCAGCGCATCGGGCAGGGTCAGGCCCGCCTTGAGCAGCGTTGCCAGCTGGTGCACCACATTGCAGCGGTGCGTCCCGCGCCAGTCTGCCGTTCGAACCGCGCTGCGCCTGAGGGTCAGAATAAAGATCTGCTCAGCCTGGAGCGCCTCGGCAAGGGTCAGCCGATCTGCCGCCCAGCGTGCCCCCTGGCAGCGCTGGCCTGCATTATCAAGTCCCCGCCAGTGCCAGAGCTGATTAGCCTGCATGGGGCATCCCCAGCACCCGCAGCAGCTCCTCCAGGGTTGTTAAACCCTGCTCGACGGCAAGACAGCCGTGCTCAAACAGGGTGATCATACCCTGCTGGCGCGCCTGCTGCTCGATGCGCTCAGCTGGCTCGCCGCTGGCGATAGCCTGGCGCAGGGCGCGGTTGACGCTCAGCACTTCAAAGAGTGCCACTCTGCCGCAGAAGCCGTGATAGCACGCTTCGCAGCCGATGGCCTGCCAGTGGGGCAGGGGGCGGGGCCAGAGGCCTGGCGGCAGAATAACATCCTCCGGTTGCCGACGACGACAGTGTGGGCAGAGCTTACGCACCAGCCGCTGCGCGACCACCAGCGAGAGCGCAGAGGCGATCATCCAGCGTGCGACGCCCATCTGGGCGATCCTCACCAGCGCTTCGCTGGTGGAGCTGGTGTGCAGAGTAGAGAGCACCAGATGACCGGTTTGGGAGGCTTTAATAGCAATCTCCGCCGTTTCGCCATCGCGGATCTCGCCCACCATAATGATGTCCGGATCCTGGCGCAGCAGCGCCCGCAGCACGCTATGAAAGTCCAGCCCCGCCCGGGGATTAATCTGCGTCTGGTTTAGCCCCTCCAGCGGGATCTCCACCGGATCCTCCACGCTGCAAATGTTTACCTCGGGCAGGTTACGCGCCGCCAGCGCGCTGTAGAGCGTCACGGTCTTGCCGCTGCCCGTGGGGCCGGTGACCAGCATCAGCCCTTGCGGTCTGGCGAGCGCCGTCTGAAACTGGGCCAGCTGCTGCGGATCCATGCCCAGCGCTGCGAGATCCAGCGGCTGGTTCATCTGATGCAGCAGGCGCAGAACGATCTTCTCCCCGTGGCGGCAGGGCAGCGTGGCGATACGAAACGAGATCGCTCTGCCGGAGAGCGTAACCGTGAACTGCCCATCCTGGGGCAGACGCCGCTCGGCGATATCCAGGCTGCCCAGCACCTTCAGGCGCGCCGTCAGCGTCTTTGCGCTCTCTCGTGTTAGCAAGGGAAGGGCATGGAGCACGCCGTCAATACGCAGCCGGATGCGATAGTGCTTCTCCCCCGGCTCAAAGTGGATGTCGGACGCCCGCTGCGCCAGCGCCTGCTGCAGCGTCTGGTTAAGCAGCTCCACCACGGAGGTACTGCCCTCGCTGACGGCCGGAAGATGGCTTTGCGCGGCGAACGATGCAGGTATATCCATATTCCCTCCTTACTGATAATCAAAGCGGAAAACATCTTCGCAGGCCTGCTGGAACGCTGCGTCGTTTTGCACGTTGCAGGTACGCTGCCAGCCGCTTATGCCGCTGCTGCTGCTCCACTGCGGCACCAGCGTCACGCTCAGCCCGGTCAGGCTCTCCTGCCCGGTCAGCGTGACCGTGCCGTTTTCGACGCTCATCTCGGAAACGTAGCGCGTGGTGGTGGGAGAGGGGATGCCGTTACTGCCGCCGTCGCAGCTCTCCGTACCGCCGCGATCGAGAGCGCACAGTTCAATGGCGGTACGGTAGGGGATAAAGGTTTGCAGCATGTCGGTGAGGGCCGCTTTGCGCAGGTAGTTCTGATAGGCGGGAATGCCGATGGCGCTGAGGATGGCAATGATACCGATAACCACCATCAGCTCGATTAAGGTAAACCCCCGCTGTTTTTCCAATGACTGTTTCATGACGTGCTCCCTGGTTGATGCGGGGGAGTGTGTCAGCAGAGAAAGAGGGTGGCGAGGGGGTAAAACCGCGTTCGGGAAGGTTGCTTCCTGAGTTTTTAATGGCGTTGCAGGGGTAAGCAAAAGTTTTGCGAGCGGTGTTGTCATTTGCAATAAACATAACCGCGTTACAAAGCAATAAGGGGTAACCTCAACGAAATCATAATGTGGATAACTCTGGAGTTTAAATTATATATAATTCAAATGGTTGTGCAGATGGACTGGTGTTTTTGACTTATTGCATTTTTGCGATTTATGGTCCCGTAATTAATGTGATTAAGGTACAATACTCTGCCAACAATCATTTTACGGTTTATAAATGCTTAAAAAAACAGCTCGCTCTGGAACCTTCACTGACAACATGAAGTTACCTGTCCATCGCTGGTTCCGCTATTCGGCTGGTTTCTCTGCGGAATGGGTAGTAGCTGAAATTGAAAAATTCCAAAACGAAACAGGTGATAAGGCGGTTATACTTGAGCCTTTCGCTGGTTCTGGAACAACGAACATTGCTGCAGACTCTCTTGGCGTCAAATCCTATGGTTTTGAAGGGCATCCTTTTGTGTCAAGAATTGCACAAGCGAAGCAGCACTGGAACGCAAGTACGGCTGAGTTTCGTCAAGCTGGTAATGAGGTTCTTGAACTTGCAACCTCATTAAAAATCAAATCAGAGAGTAGTAGATTCTCAGAAGATACCCTGCTAGGGAAATGTTATTCTCTTGAGATATTTAACAAACTTGAACAGCTTAAGAAAGCATATGAGATGCTTGCTGAAGAGCATAATCCGATCTGGGAATTAGTAAGGCTTAACATTACTTCTATCCTGAGGGCCTGTAGTCATGTTGGAACTGCGCAGTGGCAATATGTTTTGCCTAATAAATCAAAGAGTAAAGTATTAGATCCATTCGAGGCCTTCAGCGGTAAAATGGAGCTTATGATCGCTGATATGGAGTACGCAACTTCTTCAGACTGGATTAATAGTTCTCATATTGCTCACCATGACGTTCGCCGATCTTTTGTAGTGCCACAAAAATGCAATTTGATTATTACATCGCCTCCTTACCCAAACAATTATGATTACGCAGATGCTACTCGTCTGGAAATGATGTTTTGGGGAGAGATCAATGGATGGGGCGATCTTAAGCATGTTGTAAGGCCGAGCTTAATGAGGTCATGTTCTCAACACTCAGCCTCTGATAAAGTTGTTCTCGAAGAGGTTCTGGAGGATCCATTGCTGCTTCCTATAAAGGAAGAAATAACCATTGTGACTAAGCAATTAGATGAAATCAGACATACTAAAGGCGGTAAAAAAACATACCATACAATGGTAGCGGCTTATTTTTTAGATTTGGCTCAGATTTGGTCTAACTTAAGATCCAACATGTCTGATGACTGTAAAATTTGTTTTGTTATTGGTGATTCTGCTCCTTATGGGATTCATGTGCCTGCGGAAAAATGGTTGGGCGAATTAGCTTTATCTGTAGGATTTAAATCCTTTGCTTTTGAGAAGCTAAGGGACAGAAATGTAAAATGGAAAAATCGTACCCATACTGTGCCATTGCATGAGGGTCGTTTGTTGATAAAAGGTTAATTTAACATGGCTGCATCACCATCACAAAAATTAGGGCAACTCATAGGTAATATTCTTGAGAGCCTATTTGCCCCCCTTCTTCAAAGCGTTGCTGATAAGTCTGGTTTATACCTTGATGTTGTGGGTCAACCAAGAAAAGTTCGAAAAGGAAAAAAAATTACCTGGGAAGACGCCTATGGTAGTACTCACGACTTAGATTTCGTTTTCGAATATTCGGGCAGTGATACTACCTTGGGTAGACCTGTTGCTTTTATCGAATCAGCCTGGCGTCGTTACACTAAGCACTCGAAGAATAAAGCTCAAGAAATTCAAGGTGCTGTGCTTCCTATTGTTAATAAATATCAAATTGAATGCCCATTCAAAGGAGCAATCCTTGCAGGTGAATTTACTGAGCCATCACTCAAGCAGTTAAGAAGTAGTGGATTTCAAGTTCTTTACATCCCTTACAAAGATTTTGTTGCTGCATTTTCAGTTGCAGGGATAGATATGTCATTTGATGAGGGCACATCTGAAAAAATCCTATCTGAAAAAGTCGCTTTAATAGAGAAGCTTGAGCAAAGTCAACTGAAACAAGTAAAGGATAGCATTTTTAAATCAAACCAGGATGGGATTAATGATTTTATTCTCGCCCTGGAGTTGAAGGTGCAAAAAGTTCTCAGCTATATCACTATTAGTCCATTGTATGGGCATGACTGTAATTTTACATCCTTGGATGAAGCTAAGTTATTTATAAAGAGTTATGATGCTAGTAAAGTGCCAGGTGATCTGCGCTTTAATACCTTTATCATTAATGTAAAGTATGTAAATGGTGATTTTATTAAAGCTGAACTATCTTCAGCGAATGCTGCTATTGGGTTTTTAACAAGTATTTTATCTTAGCTTTTCAAAAGTACGCCATAAGAGATCATAAAAAAGAGACTCGAGAGTCTCTTTTTTGATTGATAAATTTTACGAGTTCCTAACGGAAACGCATCGAGAGATCGAGGGCGCGCACGTGCTTGGTCAGCGCGCCCACTGAGATATAGTCCACCCCGGTTTCAGCAAATTCGCGAAGGGTGTCAAAGGTGACATTGCCGGAGACCTCCAGCCGCGCCTGGCCGTCGGTGATCCGCACTGCCTCGCGCATCTGCTCGGTGGTAAAGTTATCCAGCATAATGATATCGGCCCCGGCCTTCAGCGCCTCCTCCAGCTCAGTGAGCGTCTCCACCTCTACCTCCACCGGCACGTCCGGGTGCAGCCAGAAGGCTTTCTCTACCGCCTGGCGCACCGAGCCGGAGGCGATAATGTGGTTCTCTTTGATCAGAAACGCATCGGAGAGGCCGAGGCGGTGGTTGGCCCCGCCGCCGCACAGCACCGCGTACTTCAGGGCGGTACGCAGGCCGGGCAGGGTTTTACGGGTGTCCAGCAGCTGAGTCTTTGTACCTTCAAGCAGGTCCACATAGCGACGAACCTCGCTCGCCACGCCGGAGAGCGTCTGGACAAAGTTCAGCGCCGTGCGCTCGCCGGTCAGCAGCACGCGGGAGGCGCCGTCCAGCTCGAACAGCGGCTGGTTTGCCGTCACGCTCTCCCCGTCGGCAACGTGCCACTGGATCTGCACGTCGTCGCCAGCCAGCTGAATAAAGACCTCTTCTACCCAGCGCTTGCCGCAGAAGACGCCATCCTCACGGGTGATCACCACCGCGTGCGAGCGCGTATCTTCCGCCAGCAGCTGGGCGGTAATATCGTTGTTCGCATCCACCTTGCCGCCCAGGTCTTCACGCAGGGCCTGCGCCACGGCGGCGGGGATATCCAAATTTATACGTTCCAGCAGGGCATCACGACGGCTATCGGGGTTGTAACGGCGAGGCGGCATGATAAAACTCCAAAAAGGGTAACGAATCAGAAGATTGAATCATGCTACTCTGAAGCGAGTATTAGAGCCATAGTTGAGGAGAACCCGTATGCAGTTAAACGAGGGCTGGCTGGTCGATGCGCGGCAGGTCCGCTCCCCGCATTATGACTGCCGCCCGGATGATGAGTGTCCCTCCCTGCTGGTGGTGCATAACATTAGCCTGCCCCCCGGAAAGTTTGGCGGGCCGTGGATCGACGCCCTGTTTACGGGCACGCTGGATGCCACCGCACACCCTTTCTTTGCCGAGATAGCCCATCTGCGCGTCTCCGCGCACTGCCTGATCCGCCGCGACGGCGAAATCGTCCAGTATGTGCCTTTTGATAAGCGCGCCTGGCACGCGGGTCTCTCCTGCTATCATGGGCGCGAGCGCTGCAACGATTTTTCCATCGGTATCGAGCTTGAGGGGACGGATACGCTGCCCTATACCGAAATGCAGTATCAACAGCTGGCGGCAATTACCCAGGCGCTGGTTGCGCTTTATCCCGCCATTGCTGACAATATGACCGGACACAGCAACATTGCCCCCGAGCGTAAAACCGATCCTGGCCCGGCCTTTGACTGGTCGAAGTTCCGCGCTCTGGTTGCCCCCTCGTCAGATAAGGAGATGACATGACGCTATTCACGATGCTGCTGGTATTGATCGCCGAGCGCCTTTTTAAGCTTGGCGAGCACTGGCATCTGGATCACCGCCTTGAGGTGCTGTTCCGCCGGATTAAGCGCTTCTCGATGCTGCGCACCCTGCTGATGGCCGCCCTGGCGATGCTGGTAACCTTTCTGCTGCTGCGTGCGCTCTACGGACTCTTTTTCAACGTGCCGCTGCTGGTGGTGTGGATTATGCTCGGCCTGCTCTGCATCGGCGCGGGCAAGGTGCGCCTGCACTACCATGCCTACCTGAAAGCGGCCTCGCGGGATGATAGCCACGCACGGGATACGATGGCCAGCGAGCTGACGCTGATCCACGGCGTGCCGCCGGAGTGCGACGAGCGTGAATACCTGCGCGAGCTGCAAAATGCCCTGCTATGGATTAACTTCCGTTTCTACCTGGCGCCGCTGTTCTGGTTTGTCGTTGGCGGCGCGTGGGGTCCGGTGCTGCTGGTGGGCTACGCCTTCTTACGTGCCTGGCAGTCGTGGCTGGCGCGCTACCTGACGCCGCACGCGCGGCTACAGTCCGGCATTGACGCGATCCTGCATCTGCTGGACTGGATCCCGGTGCGGTTGGTGGGGGTTGTCTACGCGCTTATCGGTCACGGTGAAAAGGCGCTGCCCGCCTGGTTTGCCTCGCTCACCGACTGGCGCACCTCGCAGTATCATGTCCTGACCCGGCTGGCCCAGTTCTCGCTGGCGCGTGAGCCGCACCTCGATAAGGTCGAAACGCCTAAAGCCGCGGTGTCGATGGCGAAGAAAACCTCGTTCGCCGTGGTGGTTGTGGTGGCGCTGCTGACAATTTACGGAACGTTGGTGTAGATTTAACGCCCGGCGGCGCAGGCTTGCCGGGCCTACAGGATCGTAGGCCGGGTAAGCGCAGCGCCACCCGGCGGAACTTAATAGCTGTCCGCAGGCGGAACACCAAAAATCGGCATTCCCTCTTTATCCCACTGGATCAGCTTCAGGCGGGTATGGCGGTTTGGATCGTAGAGGGGGTCGCCCTCAATTTCCGTGTAGTTACGCGCATGGTAAACCAGCACGTCTTCACCATCCGTTGTGCAGGTAAAACTGTTGTGGCCTGGGCCAAACTGCTTGTTATCGTAGCTGGTGGTAAACACCGGCTGCGGCGATTTATGCCAGTTCTCCGGCTTTTGCGGATCGGCATCAATATCGATCCATAGCAGGCCCAGACAGTAGTTCTCATCGGTGGCGCTGGCGGAGTAGGTGATAAACAGCCGGTCACCGTGAGTCATCACCGCCGGCCCCTCGTTGACCAGAAAACCACGGCACTCCCACTCAAACTCCGGCTTGCTTAGCATCACCGGGTCGCCTTTCAGCGTCCACGGGTTCTCCAGCTCCGCCAGATAGATATTTGAGTTGCCGGGAATATCGGGGGCTTTCTGCGCCCACAGGTACCACTGTTTACCCTGGTGATTGAACGTCGTGGCATCCAGCGCAAAGGTATCAAACGGCGTCTGCACCTGTCCTTTCTCCGTCCAGCGACCGGTTAAGGGATCGGCATCGGCACACTCCAGCACAAACATGCGGTGCTGGAACATATTCAGCTCGTCGAGATCGTGCGTGTGTGTCGCGGCAAAGTAGATGTACCACTTTCCGTCAATCTGATGCAGCTCCGGGGCCCAAATAAGCTGGCTCATCGGGCCGGTCTGCGGTTTACGCCATACCACCACCGGCTCGGCGTCGCGCAGCCCCTCCAGGGTAGCGGCGCGGCGGATCTCCAGCCGATCATACTCTGGCACGGAGGCGATAAAGTAGTACCCATCGCCGTGACGCAGAATGAACGGGTCGGCGCGTTGTTCAATAAAGGGATTTGGCCACTGGCGCATTATGCTTTCCTCACGTTGTCGCCTGTTGGAAGTTGGCTGCTTTCACTCAGCTCGCGGTAGTTGATGCGGCGTTTCTCCAGGTCAGTCTGGATCTGCTGCATAAACGTGCGGTCGACCTTCAGCAGGCGAACGACCCCGGCGGTAATCAGATAGCCCACGCCCGGGATAACGGTGAACAGCAGCATGATGCCGTTGATCGCCGTGGCGCTCTGCTGCTTCGCACCCGCATCGTAGCCGTACCAGGAGAGCAGGAAGCCCACCATCGCACCGGCTACCGCCAATCCGACTTTTAAGAAGAAAAGGTTACCGGAGAAGCTGATCCCGGTAATACGTTTGCCGGTCTTCCACTCGCCGTAGTCATCTACGTCGGCCATGAGTGACCAGTGCAGCGGAGAGGGGATCTGATGCAGCACATTAAGCAGGAAGTAGAGCACAACGATCATCACCGTTGCGTGAGGATCGAAGAAGTAGAACGCGCCGGAGAAGAGCGCCAGCGCAATGTTGGTCCAGAAAAACACTTTCAGCTTGCACCAGCGATCGGTCAGCGTTTTGGCGAGCATGCTGCCAATCATCATGCCCACTACGCCAAGGCTAATAAACAGCGTCGCGAAGTGGGTGCTCTGTCCCATGACCCAGGTAACATAGTACATGGTGGCGGCCATCCGGATAAAGCCGGGGCAGACGTTGCACAGGGTAAGCAGCAGAATGCGCACCCACTGGTCGTTTTTCCAGACGTCCCGCAGGTCTTTCTTCAGATCGTCATTGGTTTGTACCGCCGGACGGACACGCTCGCGCACGGTAGCAAAGCAGTAGAGGAACATGCACATACCAATAAAGGCCAGCACCATCATCGCCATCTGATAGCCTTTGGCTTTATCTGCGCCGCCGAACCACTCCGCCATCGGCAGCAGCGTTAACGACAGCAGCAGCGTGGCGATGCCCACCAGCACGAAGCGATATGACTGGCAGGCGACGCGCTCTTTGGGATCGTTGGTGATGACGCTGCCGAGAGAGCAGTAAGGGATATTGATGGCGGTATAGGTAATTGACAGCAGGAAGTAGGTAACGAAGGCATAGATAACCTTGCTATGGTAGCTCCAGTCCGGCGTGGTAAACATCAGCACGCTGAAGACGGCGTAGGGCACAGCGATCCACAGCAGCCAGGGGCGAAAACGACCATATTTGCTTTTGGTACGGTCGGCCAGCGCTCCCATAATCGGGTCCGTTACCGCATCAATGACGCGGATAGAGAGCAGAAGCACCCCGACCAGCGCCGGTGCCAGACCAAATATGTCTGTATAGAAGTAGTTAACGAACAGCATGATAGCGCCGAAGATGATATTGCATCCGGCGTCGCCCATGCCGTAGCCAATCTTCTCTTTCACTGACAGCTTATTATTGTCCATCGCGAAATCTCCCGTTGATATAGAAAGGGATTATTTGCTCGCTACGGAATTTTTTGCGTTACAGGATAGGGGCGCAGAGATGGACAAAACGGCTACGAAAGTGAATTTGTGAAGCGTCTTACAATTTCACCTCTCTCCCGCCTCCCTGGATTTAGGAGGCGGGGCAGAGCGTGCGGTTAGTGGGCCTTAACCGGCTTTCCCGCTTTTTGCTGCTTGATGAAGTAACCCACGGCGAGGATCGCCACCCAGACCGGGATCAGCCAGACGGAGATCGCCATGCCAGGGGTAATCGCCATGATCACCAGCACTGCAGCCATAAATAGCAGGCAGATCCAGTTACCCAGCGGGTAGAGGAGGGCCGGGAAGCGGGTCTTCACCCCCTGCTTATCCTTCGCCCGGCGGAACTTGATGTGCGCCAGGCTGATCATCGCCCAGTTGATCACCAGTGCGGAGACCACCAGCGCCATCAGCAGGCCAAAGGCTTCGCCAGGGGCCAGATAGTTAATCAGCACGCACAGAGCGGTGAAGAAGGCCGAGGTGAGGATAGTCGCCACCGGTACGCCGCGTTTGTCGACTTTGGTTAGCGCTTTCGGGGCGTTGCCCTGCTTCGCCAGGCCAAACAGCATCCGGCTGTTGCAGTAAACGCAGCTGTTATAGACCGAGAGCGCGGCGGTTAAGACCACAATGTTAAGCGCGTTAGCAACAAAGGTATCCCCCAGCTCGTGGAAGATCAGCACGAACGGGCTGGTATCGGCGGTTACGCGCGTCCACGGCAGCAGTGAGAGCAGCACCGCCAGCGAGCCGATGTAGAAGATTAGGATCCGGTAGATAACCTGGTTAGTGGCTTTAGGAATGCTCACTTCCGGATTATCGGCCTCGGCAGCGGTGATCCCCACCAGCTCCAGGCCGCCGAAGGAGAACATAATGATGGCCATCATCATCACCAGCCCGGTAAAGCCATGAGGCAGGAAGCCGCCCTGTTCCCAGAGGTTACGCACGGTGGCCTGCGGGCCTGCGCTATCGCTAAACAGCAGCCAGCCGCCGAAGAGGATCATGGCGACCACGGCAATCACTTTAATAATGGCAAACCAGAACTCCATCTCCCCGAACACTTTGACGTTGGTCAGGTTAATGGCGTTGATGATCACAAAGAAGGCCGCCGCCGATACCCAGGTTGGGATCTCCGGCCACCAGAACTGGATGTATTTCCCTACGGCGGTCAGCTCAGCCATCGCCACCAGCACGTAGAGCACCCAGTAGTTCCAGCCGGAGGCGAAGCCAGCAAACCCGCCCCAGTATTTGTAGGCGAAGTGGCTGAACGATCCGGCGACCGGCTCTTCAACTACCATTTCACCCAGCTGGCGCATAATTAAGAACGCGATAAAACCGGCGATGGCGTAGCCGAGGATAATCCCCGGCCCTGCGGACTGAATAACGGATGCGCTGCCCAGAAACAGACCCGTCCCGATAGCACCACCCAGCGCAATTAGCTGAATGTGACGGTTTTTAAGGCCGCGCTTCAGCGTTTCACCGTGCTGTTGACCTTCCATCATGAAACCTCATATGTGGTTATTTTGTGTACGCTGTTGTGTGCGTGTACGGATAAAATTCCATTTTTGTATTTATAGGTTTACGTAAGCGGGATCTGAAATATCA
This sequence comes from Pseudescherichia sp., assembly GCF_032052675.1. NCBI lineage: Bacteria > Pseudomonadati > Pseudomonadota > Gammaproteobacteria > Enterobacterales > Enterobacteriaceae > Pseudescherichia > Pseudescherichia sp. The sequence goes on along the minus strand of NZ_DAMBWA010000010.1, from coordinate 90,994 downwards.
GCCCATACCTTTCGTAAGGGTCAGAATAGTGATAAGCGCGCGGGAATGCACCTGCTTTATGCAGGGGCGGCGGCGGGTTGGATAAAAAGCAAACATTTGTAAATTCTGGCCGCTTACCCCCAGCTACCCCCAAAAACAGCCCATTGAATAATTAAACATCTTATTTAACTAAATATGCATATTATTGCTCACTGAATCGCTTCAATCATTAATATTTACGTTTCAAAGAGGTTAAATCTGCCTCTTAAGGGGTAACGGTATCTTTTGGGCAAAGTTACATTCCTGAAACGTCATTTCTGTAATGTTGTTAAAATGTGCAGGGTTCCCTGATTTCAATCAAAACCTGTATGGACAGAAGGTGAATACTTTGTTACTTTAGCGCTAAGAACATGAAATTGGTAAGACCAATTTACTCCGGGCTAATGGCAGAGACAGGGAATAATGGCCTACAGCAAAATCCGCCAACCAAAACTATCCGATGTGATTGAGCAGCAGCTGGAGTTCTTGATCCTTGAGGGGACACTGCGCCCCGGTGAAAAACTTCCACCTGAACGCGAGCTGGCTAAACAGTTCGACGTTTCCCGTCCTTCGCTCCGTGAGGCGATTCAACGTCTCGAAGCCAAGGGCCTGCTGCTTCGTCGCCAGGGCGGCGGAACCTTTGTCCAGAACAGCCTGTGGCAGAGCTTTAGCGACCCGCTGGTCGAACTGCTCTCCGATCATCCTGAATCCCAATTTGACCTGCTTGAGACGCGCCACGCGCTGGAAGGTATTGCCGCCTATTACGCGGCGCTACGCGGCACCGATGAAGACCGGGTGCGGATCCGCGAGCTTCATCACGCCATCGAGCTGGCACAGGAGTCAGGCGATCTCGATGCCGAGTCTAGCGCGGTGGTCCAGTATCAGATTGCTGTCACCGAAGCGGCCCATAATGTGGTGCTGCTACATCTGCTACGCTGCATGGAGCCGATGTTAGCCCAGAACGTTCGCCAGAATTTTGAATTGCTCTATGCCCGCCGGGAGATGCTCCCGCTGGTAAGCAAACATCGCACCAGTGTTTTTGAGGCGATTATTGCCAGGGAGCCGGAGCAGGCGCGTGAAGCGTCGCATCGTCACCTGGCGTTTATTGAGGAGATATTGCTGGATCGCAGCCGTGAGCAGAGCCGTCGGGAACGCTCAATGCGCAGGCTTCAGCAACGAAAGGACTAAGCGTGGTTCTTTAAACGCGCGGCAACTCACGCAGAACCTGTCTTATTGTATTTTCTGGCGAAAATACAATGGGACAGGTTCCAGATTAATTAACGTACTCAGATAGATAAGGAATACCCCCATGTCAGAACGTCTCCAAAATGACGTGGATCCGATCGAAACTCGCGACTGGCAACAGGCGATCGAATCGGTCATCCGTGAAGAAGGTGTTGAGCGCGCTCAGTATCTAATTGAACAGATGCTTTCTGAAGCCCGCAAAGGCGGCGTGAAAGTAGCTGCAGGTGCAGGGGCTAACAACTACGTAAACACGATTGCCGTTGAAGACGAACCGGAATACCCGGGCAATCTGGATCTGGAACGCCGCATTCGTTCTGCAATCCGCTGGAACGCCATCATGACCGTTCTGCGTGCGTCCAAAAAAGATCTGGAGCTGGGCGGCCACATGGCGTCCTTCCAGTCTTCTGCAACCGTTTATGAAGTGTGCTTCAACCACTTCTTCCGCGCGCGCACCGAGAAAGACGGCGGCGACCTGGTATACTTCCAGGGCCACATCTCTCCGGGCGTCTACGCACGTGCCTTCCTGGAAGGTCGTCTGACTGAAGAGCAGATGAACAACTTCCGTCAGGAAGTGCATGGCAACGGCCTCTCCTCTTACCCGCACCCGAAACTGATGCCGGAATTCTGGCAGTTCCCGACCGTATCTATGGGTCTGGGCCCGATCGGTGCGATCTACCAGGCTAAGTTCCTGAAATATCTGGAACACCGTGGCCTGAAAGATACCTCTGAGCAGACCGTTTACGCCTTCCTGGGCGACGGCGAGATGGATGAGCCAGAATCCAAAGGTGCGATCACCATCGCCACCCGTGAGAAGCTGGACAACCTGTGCTTCGTCATCAACTGTAACCTGCAGCGTCTGGATGGTCCGGTAACCGGTAACGGCAAGATCATCAACGAACTGGAAGGCATCTTCGCCGGTGCTGGCTGGAACGTGATCAAGGTGATGTGGGGCGGTCGTTGGGATGAGCTGCTGCGTAAAGACACCAGCGGTAAACTGATCCAGCTGATGAACGAAACCGTTGACGGCGACTACCAGACCTTCAAATCCCGTGACGGCGCCTATGTGCGTGAGCACTTCTTCGGTAAATACCCGGAGACCGCAGCGCTGGTTGCTGACTGGACTGACGAGCAGATCTGGGCCCTGAACCGCGGTGGCCACGATCCGAAGAAAGTCTACGCTGCACTGAAAAAAGCACGCGAAACCAAAGGTAAAGCGACTGTTATCCTGGCCCACACCGTTAAAGGTTACGGCATGGGTGATACCGCCGAAGGTAAAAACATCGCTCACCAGGTTAAGAAAATGAACATGGACGGCGTGCGCTATATCCGCGACCGTTTCAACGTTCCAGTGACCGATGAGCAGGTTGAAAACCTCTCTTACATCACCTTCCCGGAAGGGTCTGAAGAGCACACCTACCTGCACGCCCAGCGTCAGAAGCTGAACGGCTACCTGCCGTCCCGCCAGCCAAACTTCACCGAGAAGCTGGAACTGCCTGCGCTGGAAGACTTCAAATCGCTGCTGGAAGAGCAGAACAAAGAGATCTCCACCACTATCGCTTTCGTTCGTGCCCTGAACGTGATGCTGAAGAACAAGTCGATCAAAGATCGTCTGGTTCCGATCATCGCTGACGAAGCGCGTACCTTCGGTATGGAAGGTCTGTTCCGCCAGATCGGTATCTACAGCCCGAACGGTCAGCAGTACACCCCGCAGGACCGTGAGCAGGTTGCGTACTACAAAGAAGACGAGAAAGGCCAGATCCTGCAGGAAGGCATCAACGAGCTGGGCGCAGGTTCCTCCTGGCTGGCTGCGGCGACCTCCTACAGCACCAACAATCTGCCGATGATCCCGTTCTACATCTACTACTCCATGTTCGGTTTCCAGCGTATCGGCGACCTGTGCTGGGCAGCAGGTGACCAGCAGGCACGCGGCTTCCTGATCGGTGGTACCTCCGGTCGTACAACGCTGAACGGCGAAGGTCTGCAGCACGAAGATGGTCACAGCCACATTCAGTCGCTGACTATCCCGAACTGTATCTCCTACGATCCGTCCTATGCTTACGAAGTGGCAGTCATCATGCATGACGGTCTGCAGCGTATGTACGGCGAAGCGCAAGAGAACATCTACTACTACATCACCACGCTGAACGAAAACTACCACATGCCGGCGATGCCGCAGGGTGCAGAGGAAGGTATCCGTAAAGGTATCTACAAACTCGAAACCGTTGAAGGCGCGAAAGGTAAAGTTCAGCTGCTGGGCTCCGGCTCTATCCTGCGTCACGTACGTGAAGCAGCGCAGATCCTGGCCAACGACTACGGCATCGGCTCTGATGTTTACAGCGTGACCTCCTTCACCGAGCTTGCTCGTGACGGCCAGGACTGTGAGCGTTGGAACATGCTGCACCCGATGGAAACCCCGCGCGTGCCGTACATCGCTCAGGTGATGAATGATGCACCGGCAGTGGCGTCCACTGACTATATGAAACTGTTCGCCGAGCAGGTTCGTACTTATGTACCGGCTGATGACTACCGCGTACTGGGTACCGACGGTTTCGGTCGCTCTGACAGCCGTGAAAACCTGCGTCACCACTTCGAAGTGGACGCATCTTACGTGGTTGTAGCAGCGCTGGGCGAACTGGCTAAACGTGGCGACATCGATAAGAAAGTGGTAGCGGAAGCCATCACCAAATTCAACATCGATGCAGATAAAGTTAACCCGCGTCTGGCATAAGAGGTAAAGAGAGAATGGCTATCGAAATCAATGTACCGGACATCGGGTCGGACGAAGTAGAGATCACCGAGATTCTGGTCAACGTGGGCGACAAGGTTGAAGCTGAACAGTCGCTGATCGTCGTAGAGGGCGATAAAGCCTCTATGGAAGTTCCGTCTCCGCAGGCTGGCGTTGTTAAAGAGATCAAAGTCTCTGTTGGCGACAAAACCGAGACCGGTAAACTGATCATGATTTTCGATTCCGCCGACGGTGCAGCAGCGGCTGCACCTGCGCAGGAAGAGAAGAAAGAAGCCGCTCCGGCCGCCGCTGCACCAGCAGCCGCTGCCGCGGCGAAAGAAGTGAACGTGCCGGACATCGGCGGTGACGAAGTTGAAGTGACCGAGATCCTGGTGAAAGTGGGCGATACCGTTACCGCTGAGCAGTCCCTGATTGTCGTAGAGGGTGATAAAGCCTCTATGGAAGTCCCGGCACCGTTCGAAGGTACCGTTAAAGAGATTAAGATCAACACCGGTGACAAAGTCTCTACCGGCTCCCTGATCATGATCTTCGACGTCGCGGGCGCTGCCCCGGCTGCCGCCGCTGCTAAACCAGAAGTGAAAGAGCAGGCTGCCGTTGCGCCAGCCGCTGCCGCTGGTGCGAAAGAAGTTCACGTGCCGGACATCGGTGGCGATGAAGTTGAAGTCACTGAAGTGATGGTGAAAGTCGGCGACAAAGTTACCGCTGAGCAGTCACTGATCACCGTTGAAGGTGACAAGGCTTCTATGGAAGTCCCGGCACCGTTCGCCGGTACCGTTAAAGAGATCAAAATCAGCACCGGCGACAAAGTCTCTACCGGCTCCCTGATCATGGTCTTCGAAGTGGAAGGCGCTGCGCCTGCTGCTGCTCCGGCCGCTGCCGCGCCGGCTCCGGCTGCTGCACCGGCTCAGGCTGCCAAACCTGCTGCTGCGCCGGCTGCGAAAGCGGAAGGCAAGTCTGACTTTGCTGAAAACGACGCTTACGTCCACGCGACCCCGCTGATCCGCCGCCTGGCGCGCGAGTTCGGTGTAAACCTGGCGAAAGTAAAAGGCACCGGTCGTAAAGGCCGTATCCTGCGCGAAGACGTTCAGGCTTACGTGAAAGAGGCCGTTAAACGCGCTGAATCTGCACCTGCTGCTGCCGCAACCGGTGGTGGTCTGCCAGGCATGCTGCCGTGGCCGAAAGTAGACTTCAGCAAGTTTGGTGAAGTTGAAGAAGTTGAGCTGGGCCGTATCCAGAAAATCTCTGGTGCGAACCTGAGCCGTAACTGGGTGATGATCCCGCACGTTACCCACTTCGACAAAACCGACATCACCGACCTGGAAGCGTTCCGTAAACAGCAGAACGCCGAAGCTGAGAAGCGTAAACTGGACGTGAAATTCACCCCGGTTGTCTTCATCATGAAAGCCGTTGCCGCTGCCCTGGAGCAGATGCCACGCTTCAATAGCTCCCTGTCCGAAGATGCGCAGCGTCTGACGCTGAAGAAATACATCAACATCGGCGTGGCGGTTGATACCCCGAACGGTCTGGTTGTTCCGGTCTTTAAAGACGTCAACAAGAAGAGCGTTACCGAGCTGTCTCGCGAGCTGACCGTGATCTCCAAGAAAGCGCGTGATGGCAAGCTGACCGCTGGCGAAATGCAGGGCGGCTGCTTCACCATCTCCAGCATCGGCGGCCTGGGTACCACCCACTTCGCGCCGATCGTTAACGCGCCGGAAGTGGCCATCCTGGGCGTCTCCAAGTCCGCGATGGAGCCGGTCTGGAACGGGAAAGAGTTCGTACCGCGTCTGATGATGCCGATCTCTCTCTCCTTCGACCACCGCGTGATCGACGGTGCTGATGGTGCGCGTTTCATTACCATCATCAACAATATGCTGTCTGACATTCGCCGTCTGGTGATGTAATCGTAAAAGCCGGCCTGACGGTCGGCTTTTTTCTGGTAATCTCATTATGTTGTTGAGGTTATTAGGACAAAGGACACTTCGTTTGCCGTTTGTTGTTTCAAAAATGTTAACAATTTTGTAAACTGCGGACGGATAGAACGTCCCGGCGGATGCAAAGCAAAAGCACTTTGTACGGCCGGAAATAATTAAGAGGTCATGATGAGTACTGAAATCAAAACTCAGGTCGTGGTACTTGGGGCAGGCCCGGCAGGTTACTCTGCTGCCTTCCGTTGCGCTGATTTAGGTCTGGAAACCGTCATTGTTGAGCGTTACAGCACCCTCGGCGGTGTTTGCCTGAACGTCGGCTGTATCCCTTCTAAAGCGCTGCTGCACGTAGCGAAAGTGATCGAAGAAGCGAAAGCGCTGGCCGAGCACGGTATCGTTTTCGGCGAGCCGAAAACCGACATCGACAAAATTCGTACCTGGAAAGAGAAAGTCATCAACCAGCTGACCGGCGGTCTGGCTGGCATGGCTAAAGGCCGTAAAGTAAAAGTGGTTAACGGCCTGGGCAAATTCACCGGCGCGAACACCCTGGAAGTGGAAGGCGAAAACGGCAAAACCGTGATCAACTTCGACAACGCGATCATCGCGGCAGGCTCCCGTCCGATTGAACTGCCGTTCATTCCGCATGAAGATCCGCGCGTGTGGGACTCCACCGATGCGCTGGAGCTGAAAGAAGTGCCGAAGCGTCTGCTGGTTATGGGCGGCGGCATCATTGGTCTGGAAATGGGTACCGTGTACCATGCGCTGGGTTCAGAGATCGACGTGGTTGAGATGTTCGACCAGGTTATCCCGGCCGCTGACAAAGATATCGTTAAAGTCTTCACCAAGCGCATCAGCAAGAAGTTCAACCTGATGCTGGAAACCAAAGTGACCGCCGTTGAAGCGAAAGAAGACGGCATCTACGTTTCTATGGAAGGCAAAAAAGCCCCGGCAGAAGCGCAGCGTTACGACGCGGTGCTGGTGGCTATCGGCCGCGTGCCGAACGGTAAAAACCTCGACGCAGGCAAAGCCGGCGTGGAAGTGGACGACCGTGGCTTCATCCGCGTAGACAAGCAGCTGCGTACTAACGTACCGCACATCTTTGCTATCGGCGATATCGTCGGTCAGCCGATGCTGGCGCACAAAGGTGTTCACGAAGGTCACGTTGCCGCTGAAGTTATCGCCGGCATGAAACACTACTTCGATCCGAAAGTGATCCCGTCTATCGCCTACACCGAGCCAGAAGTGGCATGGGTTGGCCTGACCGAGAAAGAAGCGAAAGAGAAAGGCATCAGCTACGAAACCGCCACCTTCCCGTGGGCAGCTTCTGGCCGTGCTATCGCTTCCGACTGCGCAGACGGTATGACCAAGCTGATCTTCGACAAAGAGACGCACCGTGTGATCGGTGGCGCGATTGTCGGTACTAACGGCGGCGAGCTGCTGGGTGAGATCGGTCTGGCGATCGAGATGGGCTGTGACGCTGAAGATATCGCGCTCACCATCCATGCGCACCCGACCCTGCACGAATCCGTGGGTCTGGCAGCAGAAGTGTTCGAAGGTAGCATCACTGACCTGCCGAACGCGAAAGCGAAGAAGAAATAATCTTCGGGATATGATTAAAGCGGCTCATGTAGCCGCTTTTTTTATGTCTGAAAATTGCAAAAGATGTACCGAACGCACAAAAAGCCAGATTTTATTAAGGTCAATTTATCTCACGTTACGTTTAGCCTGCGTCATAGCGGTAAAGTGGTTGTTTTGTAAGAAATATTCTTTTGTATTTTGTCACCCGCCCGAAACCTTATTTATTTTAAGCTGCCCCCTCGCAACGACTATAAGGGATGCATAATGAAATTATTTTGGACAACCGCCGCGTTAGCGACGGCGCTGGTTTCTGGTATGGCGTTGGCTAACGATGCCACTGTTCCCTGGGCGGCTAATAGCGGGGGCACGCAGAGCACGCATATCGCGGCAATGGGTGAAAACCTAAACGCCCAGCATCAGAAGGTAACCCAGTCGGGGGAAGGGGAGTGGGCGAAGAATTCCGGCAGCATTCAGGCCGATGAGGCGGTGCTTAACAGCGGCAAACCGCCGGTAAAAGATGATCCTACGCTCATGCCTCATCAGCTCTGAGCACCGTAGACCGGGCAAACGCAGTCCCGCCCGGCATGACGGCGTTAACCGATAAACGCCCGGTGGTGCTACGCTTACCGGGCCTACTGTAGTTAAGGTTCAACAGGCTGCCACGGATCAGCAGCAGCAAACTTATCGATCGCCTGCGCTTTCTCACTCGTCTCCTTGCCTAAATCAGCCTGATAAACGCGATCGTCCTGATTCACCATAAAGCTCATTACTCCTGTTTTATCCCACGCCACCGGCCACGCCAGCAGGGCAAAACCACGGGCGCTGTCGCTGTGGATAATCCGGAAATGGTAGCCGTGATAGCCTATGCCTGGCTTGCCTGGGCTAAATGCAGGACCCAGCGGGCTGGGGGCCTCTCCCGGCTTAACCGGCCAGTAGAGACCGTCCTGCTGGCCTTCGCTGCTGATAAGCTTCGTGGCATACGCCTGCTTGCGCTGCCGGTAGTCATATTGCGCATCGACGTAGGCGTGCATGGCTTCAATTGCCGACAGCTCGTTGCGGCCAATGGCACGGGTGAGGATCTCCTCCTGAGCAGCGGGCATATCAAAGTGCCAGCCTCCGGCAATTTTGACCATAGGAATGGGCAACTGCCACCCCTCTTCGCCGACGTTGAGATGGGCAACGCTCTCTTGCGCGACGACCTCATGCTTCACCGCCCAGTCGCGGTTAAAGCGGGCGATAGCTTCAGGATCGACCTGTTCCAGAGGGAGAAACTGCCGCCAGTCATCGCCCAGCACGGCGGCGAGCTGGGCTTCGTTTTGATCGGCTACCGCGGCGGCAAAGGCGCTGGCCGCCGCATCAGGGGAGGGGAACAGCTGCTGGGCGTAGCTTAGAAAAGGCAGCGACAGCAGCAGGGTACTTAGCAGGACTTTCTTCATGATCGGCTCCGGTTAACGACGGCGAAACTCGCGGTGTTCACGCAGGCCTTCATGCCCGGCGGCCCGCTGTTCAAGGTTGCCAATGTCGATGTGGCGGCTCTGCTGGCCACGCAGCTGCTGCGACTGCCATGACGGCGAGCGGCTGTCATTGCCGCTAAACACGTTAGCGCGGGCACTCATCACACGCGGCTCGCGCTGTGGAGAGGCGGGAACGGTTCGCTGGTGCATCTCTCTCGTTACCCTTTGTTCCGGTCGTATGCTCTCTCTGGCCGGTTCTTTTTTTGCCTGCCTGGCGGGGCGGGGAAGATCGCTATCGTAACCGCGGTAGTTATTACGCTGGGCAATCTGGCTGAGCTGCTGCGAGGCAGCCTTGCGCTGGGCGTCGCGGGAGGATACCCCAGCCACACTGCTGGTTGGAGCGTGGTTACGCTGCTCAAACTGCGCCATTGCCGCCTGGCGCTGACTATCCCGGGAGGCCGTCGGCTGCCGGGTAGCGCTCAGCCCGCCGCTAACGTCAGTAGGGTGGAAACGCTGGGCAACCGCACCGCTCTGGTAGGGGACACCGTCGCGATAGGCAGGATTATGCTGCCAGGTCATATGCTGCTCTTTCAGATTCTGTCCTGAGATGCGGTTGAGATTGTTGACGTTAATGTTGATGTTGTCCCCGTTATGCTGGTAGCCGTTGCCGTGATAGCCGCCATCATGATGATCGTCGTCGTGGTGATCGTCATCATGGTGATGGTGATCGTCGTCATCCCAGTCGATGTTGCTGAACAGCGCGTAGGTGGTAGCGACCCCCAGGCTATAGCCGAAGCCTTTAACGAAGCTGTCTGCAAACTGCTGGCCGGGAGGCGGCGGTAGATAGACGGGGGGATAGGCCGTGTTTGGCCAGCTGCCGTAGACCGTAGCGGGGTTGTAGTTGGGAACATAAACCACCTGCGGATTGGCAGGCTCAATTTTGATTACCGTTGGGGCAGGGGCCTGCGTGCCGCCGCTGCTCTGAACGGCAACAGGCGCTTTAGCTTTCTTCGGCGTGCTGCTGACCGTCTGCTGCGGCGTGGATTTTAACGCGCCGGTCTGCTGGGCCAGCTGCCGCAGCCGCTGCACAGAGTCCATGACGTCCTGCGGCTGGGCCAGAAACGCATCCCCCAGATTTTGTACCCACTCCGGGTTCTCGCCCATCAGGGCCATCAGCTGGGGGAAGGCAACCAGCGACTTCACGCTCGGATCCCAGGGCTGGCCCGAAACCGCCTGAATGGCCGCATCGCCCTGCAGGGTAGGGTTATCTCGTGACCACTGCACGGCCTGCACCACGTTGGCCGGGTAGGTAGCGGCCATTAGTACCTGAGAGAGCAGCGGGTCGGGGTAGAGCGCCACCGGCGCGACCCATTGATCGATCTGCGCTGAGGTAAACGTCGGCTTCACCGCCGGTGCCGTAATGGGTGCCGTCTGAGGCGGGGGGGTAACAGGCGCTGTCTGGACAGGCGTGTCGGGAGTGCGGCTTTTAACGTAGAGCACGCCCGAGGCGGCAAATAGCCCGGCGCTGCACACGAGGGCGAGCGCAGCGTATTTAAAGGGCAGGGTCATTCTCTCTCTCCCGATTTCCACAGAAATCGCAGGGTCAGGTATGAGGTGAGTATGAAAGAGAAGCGCAGATATTTTTTGATTAATGTTGCGGATGCAGAAGGCATGCCAAAAAAGCAGCTAAAAATCCCTCTAAGAGGAGTGGATAAAGCGCTTTAGTTGAACCTTAACGATTCAGCTAATATTTAATGTTGCTTTTTTGTAAACAGATTAACACCCCCCCTAAATCCTGATATGCTGCCCAATGCGGTATCGGGCATTACCCTACAAACTGCTGTTCCACAGGAGCGCGAAGAGATCGCCTGCCGCACTATGACAATGAGAGTGAGAGCGAGGAGAAATACCGTCGTGCTAGAAGAATACCGTAAGCACGTAGCCGAACGTGCCGCCCAGGGAATTGTACCCAAGCCTATCGATGCAACCCAAATGGCCGCACTGGTCGAGCTGCTGAAATCCCCGCCAGCGGGTGAAGAAGAGTTCCTGTTAGATCTGCTTTCCAACCGTGTTCCGCCGGGCGTTGATGAAGCCGCCTATGTTAAAGCGGGCTTCCTGGCCGCCATCGTAAAAGGCGAAGCGACCTCACCGCTGATCACGGCGGAAAAAGCCGTTGAGCTGCTCGGCACCATGCAGGGTGGTTACAACATCCATCCGCTCATCGAAGCGCTGGACAACGACGCTCTGGCCCCGATTGCCGCGAAAGCGCTCTCCCATACGCTGCTGATGTTCGATAACTTCTACGACGTGGAAGAGAAGGCGAAAGCGGGCAACGCCCATGCGCAGCAGGTGATGCTCTCCTGGGCTAACGCCGAGTGGTTCCTGAGCCGTCCGCCGCTGGCTGAAAAAATTACCGTTACCGTATTTAAAGTGACCGGTGAAACCAACACCGATGACCTCTCTCCGGCCCCGGATGCCTGGTCACGCCCGGATATCCCTCTGCACGCGCTGGCGATGCTGAAGAACGCCCGTGAAGGCATTGTGCCGGACGTAGCCGGTACCGTTGGCCCGATCAAGCAGATAGAAGAGCTCAACAAAAAAGGCTTCCCGCTGGCCTACGTCGGTGACGTGGTCGGTACCGGCTCTTCGCGTAAATCCGCCACCAACTCGGTGCTGTGGTTTATGGGCGATGACATTCCGTTTGTGCCGAACAAGCGCGGCGGCGGTCTGGTGCTGGGCGGCAAAATCGCGCCGATCTTCTTCAACACGATGGAAGATGCGGGCGCGCTGCCGATCGAAGTGGACGTGAACAACCTCAATATGGGCGACGTGATTGACGTCTATCCGTTCAAAGGTGAAGTACGCAACCACGAGACCGGCGAGCTGCTGGCCAGCTTTGAGCTGAAAACTGACGTGCTGATTGACGAAGTACGCGCCGGAGGCCGTATTCCGCTGATCATCGGGCGTGGCCTGACCACCAAGGCGCGTGAAGCGCTGGGTCTGCCGCATAGCGACGTCTTCCGCAGCGCAAAACCGGTCGAGGCCAGCAACAAAGGCTTCTCGCTGGCACAAAAAATGGTCGGCCGCGCCTGTGGCGTGACCGGTATTCGTCCTGGCGAATACTGCGAACCGAAAATGACCTCGGTTGGCTCTCAGGACACCACCGGTCCAATGACCCGTGACGAACTGAAAGATCTGGCCTGCCTCGGCTTCTCTGCAGACCTCGTGATGCAGTCCTTCTGCCACACGGCGGCCTATCCGAAGCCGGTGGACGTGACGACGCACCATACGCTGCCAGACTTCATCATGAACCGCGGCGGCGTGTCGCTGCGTCCGGGTGATGGCATCATCCACTCGTGGCTGAACCGTATGCTGCTGCCAGACACCGTCGGCACCGGCGGTGACTCCCACACTCGCTTCCCGGTAGGGATCTCCTTCCCGGCAGGCTCTGGTCTGGTGGCGTTTGCCGCGGCGACCGGCGTTATGCCGTTGGATATGCCGGAGTCGGTGCTGGTGCGCTTCAAAGGCACGATGCAGCCGGGCATTACCCTGCGCGATCTGGTGCATGCTATTCCGCTGTACGCGATCCGTCAGGGGCTGCTGACCGTTGAGAAGAAAGGTAAGAAAAACATCTTCTCTGGCCGCATCCTTGAGATCGAAGGTCTGCCTGAGCTGAAAGTAGAGCAGGCGTTTGAACTGGCCGATGCCTCTGCCGAACGTTCCGCTGCGGGCTGTACCATCAAGCTGGATAAGGCACCGATTACCGAGTACTTGACCTCTAACATCGTGCTGCTGAAGTGGATGATTGCGGAAGGCTACGGCGATCGCCGTACCATCGAACGCCGTATCCAGGGCATGGAGAAGTGGCTGGCGGATCCGCAGCTGCTGGAAGCCGATGCCGACGCCGAGTACGCGGCGGTCATCGAGATCGATCTGGCAGATATCAAAGAGCCGATCCTCTGTGCGCCAAACGATCCGGATGATGCCCGTCTGCTCTCTGACGTTGCCGGTGAGAAGATTGACGAAGTGTTTATCGGCTCGTGCATGACCAACATCGGTCACTTCCGTGCTGCCGGTAAGCTGCTGGATAGCCATAAAGGCCAGCTGCCGACCCGTCTGTGGGTCGCGCCGCCAACCCGTATGGATGCCGCTCAGCTGACGGAAGAGGGCTACTACAGCGTCTTCGGCAAGAGCGGGGCGCGTATTGAGATCCCAGGCTGCTCGCTCTGCATGGGTAACCAGGCGCGTGTAGCCGATGGTGCAACGGTAGTGTCGACCTCAACGCGTAACTTCCCGAACCGTCTGGGTACTGGGGCGAACGTCTTCCTGGCATCAGCGGAGCTGGCGGCGGTCTCTTCGCTGCTGGGTAAACTGCCGACGCCGGACGAGTACCAGATCTTTATGGCGCAGGTCGATAAGACAGCGGTGGATACCTATCGCTATCTGAACTTTGACCAGCTCGGCCAGTACACCGAGAAAGCCGACGGCGTGATCTTCCAGACCGCCGTGTAAGTCAGACCAGGCCTTAGGCCAGCATAAAACCCCTTCGTCTTGCGAAGGGGTTTTTTTATTTCTTCTCCTTCTCCCCGTTACGCTGTTTTTCTTCTCCGCGACTGCGATAATTACCCTATTGCGGATGTGAGGAAAAAAGCATGGATTACGAATTCTTACGCGACATCACGGGCCAGGTGAAAGTGCGCATGTCGATGGGCCACGAGGTGGTCGGACACTGGTTTAATGAAGAGGTGAAAGAGAATCTGGCCCTGCTGGATGAGGTGGAGCAAGCGGCAAAAACCGTCAAGGGCAGCGAGCGCCAGTGGCAGCGGATTGGCCATGAGTACACCCTCTGGATGGATGGAGAAGAGGTGATCGTGCGTGCCAACCAGCTGGAGTTCTCTGGGGATGAGATCGAAGAGGGGATGAGTTATTACGATGAGGAGAGCCTGTCGCTGTGCGGCGTGGAGGACTTTCTGCAGGTTGTGAAGGCCTACAGGGAGTTTATTCAGCAGAAGTAACCTGTTTTAAAAAGATTGTCGGAGCGTCCCTGCTCCGGCTTTAACAGCAATTACACGGCGGGAATATTGCGCGCGTAGTAGATCTCGCGCATCTCTTTCCATAGCGATTCGGTAATGGCTTCCCGCTCTTCGGCGGTGAGATCTTCCGGGCGGGTGTGGAACATATAGTGCTTCAGGTCGAACTCCTTCAGCATCATCTTGGTATGGAAGATGTTCTCCTGGTAAACGTTCACGTCCACCATGTCATACAGCGCCTTCATATCCTCAGAGAGGAAGTTCTGAATCGAGTTGATCTCGTGGTCGATGAAGTGCTTCATGCCGTTGATGTCACGGGTAAAGCCGCGCACGCGGTAGTCAACGGTGACGATGTCCGACTCAAGCTGGTGGATCAGGTAGTTCAGCGCCTTCAGCGGGGAGATGACGCCGCAGGTAGAGACCTCAATGTCGGCACGGAAGGTGCACAGGCCACCTTCTGGGTGGCTCTCCGGATAGGTGTGCACGCAGATGTGGCTCTTATCGAGATGGGCCACCACCGTCTCCGGCAGCGGGCCGGGGTGCGCGGTTTTATCAATCAGGGTCGGATCGACCGGCTCTTCGCTCACCAGAATGGTTACGCTGGCCCCCTGCGGCTCATAGTCCTGGCGGGCAACGTTGAGAATGTTCGCGCCGATGATGGAGCAGGTCTCGGTGAGGATCTCCGTCAGGCGGTTGGCGTTATAGAGTTCGTCGATATAGGCAATATAGCCGTCACGCTCTTCGGCGGTTTTGGCATAACAGATATCGTAAATACAAAAACTCAGGCTTTTGGTCAGGTTGTTAAAGCCATGCAGTTTCAGCTTTTTCAATTTTCATCACCTCCTGGGGAGAGCGCATCGAGCAGGTATTGCGGCAGGGCGAAGGACGCCGTATGAACAGCCGGGTTGTAGTAACGGCAGGTCAGGGCAGCGCTGTGGAAGCGCGCCTGAATAATCTCGGTGGAGAGGTTACGCAGGATCTCGTTGTCCGTCGCCCAGGCGAAGGTCATGATGCCGCCGTAGTAGGTGGGCACTGCCGCCTGGTAGAAGCTAACGTCGCTAAAGTAGTGGCTCAGCTTTTTGTGGCTGCCTACGGCCTCATCCTGCTGCAGGAAGCTTACGCCGTTCTGGGCAACGAAGATGCCGCCCGGATTCAGGCAGCGCTTGCAGCCTGCATAGAAGTCCGAGGTAAACAGACTCTCGCCTGGCCCCACCGGATCGGTGCAGTCGGAGATAATCACGTCAAAGGTCTGTGCGGTCTGGTTAACAAAATTAACGCCGTCGTCAATCACCAGCGTAAAGCGCGGATCGTCGTAGCTGCCCGCGTTGTGATTCGGCAGGTACTGACGACAGAACGACACCACGCCCGCGTCGATCTCAACCATAGTGATGGTTTCAACGTTTTTATGCCGGCTCACTTCGCGCAGCATCGCCCCGTCGCCGCCGCCGATGATCAGCACATGCTTCGCCTGGCCGTGGGCCAGCAGCGGAACGTGGGTCATCATTTCGTGATAGATAAATTCGTCACGCTCGGTGGTCTGGACAACGCCGTCCAGCGCCATCACGCGGCCAAAGGCGGCGTTTTCAAAGATGATCAGATCCTGGTGATCGGTCTTCTCGTGGTAGAGCACGTTATCAACGGCAAAGTACTGACCAAACTGGTCATGCAGCGTTTCATGCCACTGGCGGGTATCAGCCATGCATCCTCCTTCGTTAACATCCACACAAAATGGGCGCAACATCATAGCTAACTATAGCCGTTGATGCACGGCTATAACTTCAGCAGGGGAGGCGGGTTTACTTTACTTGACGTAGGCCAGCAGGCTGAGGGAGTCGCGGGCCAGCGCTTTGCATTTTTTGGCAACCGGTATGCCAATGCCGCTGAGATCGCGATAGCTATCTTCGCCGAGGGATTTCATATCAAAGGTGTCGTAGTTGCTCAGATCCCACTGGTTCTGCTGGGCAAAAAACACCAGCGCCCGGCGGATCTGGCCATTCGGTAGATTCTGGTAACCACAGTCGTTTTTCAGAAACACGAACACCGCCGTCAGATCGGCCATGTCCTCCGCTTCAGACTCGCTGAGCGCATAACTATTTGCTGACATCGCCAGCAGGCTGGTGAACACAACGGTTCTGAAAAACATCTTCATTCTTCTTACCAAAACATCACGGAAATTAAACGTTAGCATACTTGTGGGTAAGGCGACGATCTTTATTATTCGCCTTTCGCTTGACCTTGCCGCAGGGGCAGGGTTTAAGCTCAGCATACCGTTTGCCGACGATAAGGATTCGACTATGCAACGCCGTGATTTTCTAAAATATTCCGCTGCGCTGGGGGTCATCAGCGCGCTGCCGACGTGGGCGCGGGCTGCCGCGACAGGGGAACAGGCTACGCTGCCGATACCCGAACTGCTCGCTCCCGATGCCCAGAACCGTATCAGGCTTACCGTGCAGCCTGGCACCTCCTCCTTTGGCGATAAAAGCGCTGCAACCTGGGGCTATAACGGCAACCTGCTGGGTCCTGCGCTTCAGCTGCGGCAGGGGAAAACGGTGACGGTGGGGATCCGTAACCGACTCGCGGAAGAGACTACCGTTCACTGGCATGGGCTGGAGGTGCCGGGTGAGGTAGACGGCGGCCCACAGGGGATCATCCCGGCGGGCGGCGCGCGCGAGGTCACCTTCACCCCCGATCAGCGGGCCGCTACCTGTTGGTTCCATCCGCATCAGCATGGTAAAACCGGGCATCAGGTTGCGATGGGTCTGGCGGGGCTGGTACTGATCGAGGACAACGAGAGCCGCATGCTGCGCCTGCCCAAGCAGTGGGGCATCGACGACGTGCCGGTGATCGTGCAGGACAAACGTCTGGCCGCCGACGGCCAGATCGATTACCAGCTCGACGTGATGAGCGCGGCGGTGGGCTGGTTTGGCGAGACTCTGCTGGCAAACGGGGCGCTCTATCCTCAGCACGCGGCCCCACGCGGCTGGCTGCGTCTACGCCTGCTGAACGGCTGCAATGCGCGTACCCTTAACTTTGCCCTCAGCGACGGACGCCGGATGTATGTTATCGCCAGCGACGGCGGTCATCTCGCCGAGCCGGTTGCGGTGACGGCGCTGCCGGTGCTGACCGGGGAGCGTTTTGAGGTGCTGGTGGATATCAGCGACGGCAAGCCGGTAGATCTGGTTACGCTGCCCGTCAGCCAGATGGGGATGGCCCTGCCACCGTTTGACCAGCCGCACCCGGTACTGCGCATCCAGCCGCTGCGGGTGACCGCCTCCGGCACGCTGCCCGATACGCTGGTTAACGTACCAGCGCTGCCGGATCTCATGGGCTTAACCCAGCGCACCTTCCACCTGTCGATGGATCCGATGCTGGATATGATGGGGATGCAGGCGCTGCGGGATAAGTACGGCGACAAGGCGATGAGCGGAATGCACCACGGCGGCATGATGGACCACATGGGGATGAACATGGATCACGGTGGCCACGGCGGCGAGTTTGATTTCCACAGCGCCAACCGCATCAACGGTAAAGCCTTTGATATGCACAACCCGCTGTTCACCGCCAGCAAAGGGCAGTATGAGCGCTGGGTGATTTCCGGGGAGGGGGACATGATGCAGCACCCGTTCCATATCCACGGTACGCAGTTCCGCATTCTGTCGGAGAACGGCAAGCCACCGGCGACCCATCGTTCAGGCTGGAAGGATACGGTAAACGTCTACGGCGCGCGCAGCGAGGTACTGGTGAAGTTCGATCATGATGCCCCGAAAGAGCATGCCTACATGGCGCACTGTCATTTGCTGGAGCATGAGGATACGGGAATGATGATGGGATTCACGGTATAAAAGGTTAGCCAGCGTTACTATAAGGAATGGATCCTTTTCTCGACCGCAGCGCTGTTGTTGCAGCCAGCCCATGATATTTACAGCTTCGCTGCGGTTCTTTAGATCTTTCAATTTTTTAAGATTATTATGGCGTGTAGTAACCGTTGTTAAATTATTGTATAGACTGCTGCTATGAATAGCATATTGAAAAAAGAGTGTAGCATTATTGGAAGCACCAAGCCTTTAGTTAATACTCTGACACAAATGAGCAGTATGGAAAGGATAAATACAGAACTGTATTCGATTATTGATGAAAATTGTATATGCATCACACTAAAAATAAGAGAGGTAGCAAGCAATGGTACTATCATGCCTTGTCCAGCGCCAAGCGTATTACAAAAATGACATAACGAGTCAAACAGGCAACCTCTGTAAAAAATCTCCTCACAAAATGGGCTTATAATTATAAAGTAAATAATTCCTGGGGTGTCTGACAGAGAAAAATGCAATGAAGGAGTATGTTTATGGGTGAAGATAATGGGCAGGGTCTGCATCAAAAAAACTAATAAAAAAAATGGTAGTGATTTTTTTAAATGTGGGCCACTGATTTGGTTCTGTTTACGGTAGAAAACAGCATACGCACAAGTACCTATGCCTATCTCCAGCATAACCATTATGAGAAAGGCGAACCCTGCGCCAATAAATTTAGACGTAATCAGCGAAGATAATGTATTACCTATGGCCGCTAAAAAAAAGCACATTAATATAAATGATTTTTTTTGAGTGGATGACCCAACTTGGAGTTCTGTTCCTTCATTGATTACAGACATGTATTAACCTATAAAAAATAATATAGATAAAAAGTTGTTTATGCCTGCATTCATAATGCTTGAGCCAAAAGTATCAATGTTGAGAATTGTATTATATCCATATATGTTGTGCGCATAATGCACCTCACTATTACACGTATAATCCGGGTGGGAAATTGTGCATTTGTAAGAAATTATTTCTTTGAAGTAAGGGGTAGGCCGGGTAAGCGTAGCGCCACCCGGCGTCAGGTGCCCTATTCGGCATCGTAACGCCCGGCGGCGCGAAGCTTGCCGGGCCTACAGATACTACAGAGACACTATTACTTCTCGTCGTCCGGCAGGGCGTAGGCAACGATATAGTCGCCCATCTTGGTACCAAACGAACCGTGACCACCCGCGGAGATGACAACGTACTGCTTGCCATTCACTTCATAGGTCATCGGCGTTGCCTGGCCACCCGCTGGCAGACGGCCCTGCCACAGCTTCTCACCGTTGCTCATGTTGTAGGCGCGCAGATAGTTGTCTGCGGTCGCCGCGATGAACAGCACGTTACCGGCGGTAGAGATTGGGCCGCCCAGCATTGGCATACCGGTGGTGAACGGTAATGGGATCGGCATTGGGAACGGCAGGCTATCCTGCGGCGTACCGATACGTTTTTTCCACACCACTTCGTTGGTTTTCAGATCCAGCGCGGAGATGTAACCCCAGGCAGGCTGTTTACACGGCAGGCCAATCGGCGACAGGAACGGGTTCAGGGTCACACCGTACGGCACGCCGTACTGCGGCTGAATACCCGACTCAGAGCCAGTGCCCTGGCCATTTTCCGGCTCTTCCATCGGGTTACCCGGACCGCGTGGCATCAGCTTAGAGACAAACGGCAGCGCCATCGGGTTGGCAATCGCCACCTGACGGTGCGGATCGACAGAGATACCACCCCACTCGAACATCCCCAGGTTACCCGGGAATACCAGCGTACCCTGCTCAGACGGCGGCGTGAAGATGCCTTCATAGCGCAGGTTCTGGAAGATCACGCGGCACACCAGCTGGTCAAACATCGTGGCACCCCACATGTCTTTCCCGCTCAGGTCTTTCTTCGGACGGAAGCTCAGGTCGGAGAACGGCTGGGTTTTGGTAACGTAGTCACCTTTGGCCGCACCCTGCGGAACCGGCTTCTCTGGCGCAGGAACAACCAGCTGACCGTTACGGCGATCCAGCACAAAGATGTTGCCGGTTTTCGCCGGGGCGTAGATCACCGGTACGGTCTGACCCTTAACGGTAATATCCGCCAGCGTCGGCTGGGACGGCATATCCATATCCCACAGATCGTGGTGTACGGTCTGATAGCTCCACGCCAGTTTACCGGTGGTGGCGTTCAGGGCCACGATAGAGCTGGCATAACGCTCCTGCTCCGGCGTGCGGTTACCGCCCCAGATGTCCGGCGTGGTGACGCCCATCGGCAGGTAGACCAGATCCAGCTTGGCATCATAGGCCGCCGGTGCCCAGGAGTTCGGTGAGTTCGGCGTAAAGTGATGCTGGTCCGCCGGAATGGCGTTCGGATCTTTCGCGCCCGGATCGAAGGCCCACAGCAGCGCGCCGGTATTGATGTCGAAGCCGCGAATAACGCCAGACGGCTCACGGGTAGAGTAGTTATCGGTTACCGCACCGGCAATGACAATCACCTTATCAGTAACGATAGGCGGTGAAGTCGGCTCGTACATGCCCGGGGTAGTGACCGGCATGTTGGTTTGCAGGTTCAGAATACCTTTGTTAGCAAAGGATTCGCACAGCTTGCCGTTGTCGGCGTTGACGGCGAACAGGCGACCATCGTTCACCGGCAGAATGATGCGGCGCGGGCAGTTAGCGACCACGTCCGGGCTGGCATTGTTGGCGTTCGCCTCATGATAGGAGACGCCACGGCAGGTCACGTGCTGGAACGACGGATTGGTGTTCAGCTGCGGATCGAAGTGCCACTTCTCTTTACCGGTGGCGGCATCTAGGGCAAACAGACGCTGGTGCGCAGTGCAGAGGAACAGGGTGTCGCCAACCTTAATCGGCGTGACTTCATTGGTGATCTCACCCGGATCGGTTGGCAGCTTCAGATCGCCGGTACGGAATACCCAGGCCTCTTTCAGCTTATGCACGTTGTCGGCGTTGATCTGCTTCAGCGGGGAGTAGCGCTGACCCTCCTGGTTACGACCATAGGCCGGCCAGTCGGCATCTGCGACCTGAGAGATCGGTGCAGCAGGCGTCGCATCAGCGCTCAGCGTGCCGTTAATCTCCTGCGGATCGTTAAAGCCCGCCCAGGTCAGCATTCCGCCTGTGATCACCAGCGCTACCAGCAGCGCGGCGACCGCACCGTTGGCAGGTACGATCAGGCGACGCCAGACAAACGGCAGCACCAGCCAGATCCCAAAGAAGACGAGGATGTCGCTACGCGGCGTGAGCGCCCAGAAGTCGAAGCCGACTTCCCAGACGCCCCAGATCATGGTGCCGAGAAGGAGCGCAGCGTAGAGCCAGAGCGCTGCACGCTTGCTGCGCCACAGCAGCCAGGCGACGCCGAGCATAACAAGACCGGCGATAGGGTAGTACCAGGAGCCGCCAACGGCGACCAGCCAGACCCCACCGATCAGGAGAAATAGCCCGCATAGTGCTGCGAACAGGGCTGTTAACGTCACGAGCACGCGCGACGTCCGAGCTTTTGTTTCTGCCATAGAAAGACACTCTTCTTAATGTTTAATATTTTGATAGCAATTAATTATAGGATTTAACAAGTGTGACCGTCATCACATATTTGGCTTTTCTTAACTCGCGCCCCTAATAAAAGCATTTGCTGGTATACTGGCGCGCTAATGAATTGATGCCGGAATAGAGGCTATCCGCATCGAGTGAGTGGTTACAAAATCAAACGGTTAGCATATGAAACATACTGTTGAAGTGATGATCCCGGAAGCGGAGATCAAAGCGCGTATTAGTGAATTGGGTCGTCAAATCACCGAACGCTATCAGGCGAGCGGCAGCGAGATGGTGCTGGTGGGCCTGCTGCGCGGCTCGTTTATGTTTATGGCCGATCTGTGCCGTGAAGTGCAGGTGCCGCATGAGGTCGATTTTATGACTGCCTCCAGCTACGGCAGCGGTATGTCCACCACCCGTGACGTAAAAATTCTCAAGGATCTGGACGAAGATATTCGCGGTAAAGACGTGCTGATCGTCGAGGATATTATCGACTCTGGGAATACGCTCTCCAAAGTGCGCGAGATCCTCAGCCTGCGCGAGCCGAAGTCGCTGGCGATCTGTACCCTGCTGGATAAGCCATCGCGCCGGGAAGTTGCGGTGCCGGTAGAATTTGTTGGCTTCTCGATTCCAGACGAGTTTGTGGTGGGTTACGGCATCGACTATGCCCAGCGCTATCGTCATCTCCCCTATGTGGGCAAAGTGGTGCCGCTTGACGAGTAGGCATTAAAAAGCCCGGTAGCGCGAAGCGTGCCGGGCAGTTGTAGGCCGGGTAAGGCGTAAGCCGCCGCCCGGCATTGCCACTTATTTGTGGTTAATATGCTTCTGGCTGATGTTGGACACGCCCTTGCGATAGCCCAGCTCAAGGGTATCGCGGCTGGTGGCGGTAACGTCAAGATCGCGCAGCAGGCCGTCGTGAATACCGTAGGCCCAGCCGTGGATAGTGACATTCTGCCCGCGCTTCCACGCCGACTGCATGATGGTTGAGTGGCCCAGGTTATAGACCTGCTCCATGACGTTCAGCTCGCACAGGGTGTCGAGGCGACGCTCTTCCGGCATTTCGCTCAGCAGCGCGTTGTGCTTGAGCCAGATGTCACGGATATGCAACAGCCAGTTGTTGATCAGCCCCAGCTCAGGGTTCTCAACCGCTGCCTGCACGCCGCCGCAGCCGTAGTGGCCGCAGATGATGATGTGCTCAACTTCCAGCACGTCCACCGCGTACTGCACTACCGACAGGCAGTTCAGATCGGTGTGGATAACCAGGTTGGCGACGTTACGGTGAACGAACAGCTCGCCCGGCTCAAGGCCGGTCAAACGCTCGGCGGGAACGCGGCTGTCGGAGCAGCCAATCCACAGGAAGCGCGGCTTCTGTGCCTTAGCCAGGGTCTCGAAAAATCCGGGATCCTCTTCCACCAGCATCTTTGACCATAGTGCATTGTTACTGATGAGTGTATCTATATCTTTCATGACGGTTAACGACCTGTAACCAAGTAAATGCGTTGAGCTAATATAGGTCAACTCCATTTAATTTTAAACCACACATAGAGTGTCAGAAAAAAGGTAAGCGAAACGACATGACCATTGCACTGGAGCTTGAGCAGCTTAAAAAAACCTATCCGGGCGGCGTGCAGGCGCTGCGCGGCATTGATTTAAAAGTAGAAGCGGGTGACTTCTACGCGCTTCTGGGACCCAACGGTGCGGGTAAATCGACCACGATCGGTATCGTCAGCTCGCTGGTAAATAAAACCTCGGGGCGGGTGAGCGTCTTTGGCTACGACCTGCAGAAGGACGTGGTGAACGCTAAACGCCAGCTCGGCCTGGTGCCGCAGGAGTTTAACTTCAACCCCTTTGAGACCGTGCAGCAGATTGTCGTCAACCAGGCGGGCTACTACGGCGTCGAGCGCCATGAGGCGCTGATCCGTAGCGAAAAGTACCTTAAGCAGCTCGATCTGTGGGAAAAACGCAACGAAAAGGCGCGGATGCTCTCTGGCGGGATGAAACGCCGTCTGATGATCGCCCGGGCGCTGATGCATGAGCCTAAGCTGCTGATCCTCGACGAACCTACCGCCGGGGTGGACATTGAGCTGCGCCGCTCCATGTGGGGCTTTTTAAAAGATTTGAACGCCCAGGGCACGACCATTATCCTCACCACCCACTATCTGGAAGAGGCGGAGATGCTCTGCCGTAACATCGGTATTATTCAGCACGGCGAGCTGGTGGAGAACACCTCCATGAAGTCGCTGCTGGCCAAGCTGAAATCAGAGACCTTTATCCTCGACCTGGCGCCGAAAAGCCCGCTGCCGAAGCTGGAAGGCTACCAGTACCGGCTGGTGGATACCTCAACCCTGGAGGTCGAAGTGCTGCGCGAGCAGGGGATCAACAGCGTTTTCAGCCAGCTGAGCGCCCAGGGCGTTCAGGTATTAAGCATGCGTAACAAAGCCAACCGTTTAGAAGAGCTGTTTGTCACGCTGGTACACAATAAAAAAGGAGACCACGCATGATGCAGCTCTACTGGGTCGCGCTAAAAAGTATCTGGCACAAAGAGATCCAGCGCTTTATGCGCATCTGGATCCAGACCCTGGTTCCGCCGGTGATCACCATGACCCTCTACTTCATCATCTTCGGCAACCTGATCGGATCGCGGATTGGTGAGATGCACGGCTTCACCTACATGCAGTTTATCGTTCCGGGCCTGATCATGATGGCGGTGATCACCAACGCCTATGCTAACGTCGCCTCATCGTTCTTTAGCGCCAAGTTCCAGCGCAACATTGAGGAGCTGCTGGTGGCCCCGGTGCCTACGCACGTGATTATTGCCGGCTACGTCGGCGGCGGCGTGGCGCGCGGGCTGTGCGTCGGCGTGCTGGTGACGGCGGTGTCCCTCTTCTTCGTGCCTTTCCAGGTGCATTCATGGCTGTTTGTCGGCCTGACGCTGCTGCTGACGGCGGTGCTCTTCTCGCTGGCGGGCCTGCTGAATGCGGTGTTTGCCAAGACCTTCGACGATATCAGCCTGATCCCGACCTTCGTGCTGACGCCGCTCACCTACCTCGGCGGGGTGTTCTACTCCCTGACCCTGCTGCCGCCGTTCTGGCAGGGGCTGTCGCACCTCAACCCGATCGTCTACATGATCAGCGGCTTCCGCTTTGGCTTCCTCGGCATTAGCGACGTGCCGCTGGTGATGACCGTCGGCGTGCTGGCGGTGTTTATCGTCGCGTTCTACCTGCTTTGCTGGTATCTGATCCAGCGTGGACGTGGCCTGCGTAGCTAATCTACATGCTCATGCGCCTACTCCTGGCGCTGCTCCTGATATGGAGCAGCGCCGCCTCCGCCCGCCTGTTGGATCAGGACTCCCCGGCTCGCTATATGCAAACCACCGAGGCCGCCGCCGTCTGGGCGCAGATTGGCGACCGGGTGATCAACGTCGGCTATGTGCAGGCGGGGCAGATTATTGCAGTGATGAACGGGGAGGGGGACTACAGCGCCTTTCGCTTCGGCTTTGGCCGGGCCTTTATCGACAAAGGCCATCTGGAGCCGGTGCGAGGTAAAAAACGGGTGCAGGACCGGCTGGGGGATCTCAACAAGCCGCTGAGCAACCAGAACCTTGTGACCTGGAAAGCAACCCCGCTCTACAGCGGGCCTAACGTTCGCAGCGCGCCTTTCGGTATGCTGGCGGAGAACCTGCGCTACCCCATCGTCGGCAAGCTGCGCGACGGGCTGAACCAGACCTGGTTCCAGATCCGCATTGGCGACCGGCTGGCCTATATCAGCAGCCTGGACGCGCAGGAGGATCATGGCATCCCGGTGCTCACCTATCACCACATCCTGCGCGATGAGGAGAACACCCGCTTTCGCCACACCTCTACTACCACCTCGGTGCGGGCATTCAGCAACCAGATGACCTGGCTGCGGGACAGGGGCTATACCACCCTGACGATGTATCAGCTGGAGGGCTACCTGAAGAACCGGCTTAACCTTCCGGCCCGGGCGGTGGCGATCACCTTTGATGACGGGCTGAAGTCGATCAGCCGCTACGCTTATCCCATCCTCAAGCAGTACGGCTTTAAGGCGACGTCGTTTACCATCTCGTCGCGCATCAAAGCCTACCCGCAACGGTGGGATCCGACATCATTACAGTTTATGAGCATCTCCGAGCTGCGTGGCATTCAGGACGTATTTGATATCCAGTCGCACACCCACTTTCTGCATCGGGTCGATGCCGCCCGCCATCCCATTCTGCTCAGCCGCAGCTACCACATCATTGAGTTCGATTTTGCCCACTCGCGTCGGGCACTATCGCAGTTTAACCCGCACGTGGATTATCTCTCATATCCTTTTGGCGGCTACAACGAAAAAGCGATCGAGGCCGCGCGCGACGCCGGTTTTCATATGGCGGTGACGACGGTAAAGGGGAAGGTGAAGCCGGGTGATAATCCGTTCTTATTGAAACGACTCTATATCTTAAGAACGGATTCGTTAGAGGAGATGGCACGGCTGGTGGGTAACCAGCCGTAGATATCAGGCAACCTGCACCGGCACCGCTTTCGCTTTGCGGGTCATCTCATTGTCGCCGTCAAAGTAGGCCACTTTTGGCTGCCAGCTGCGAGCCTGCTCGTCCGGCATCGTCACGTAGGTGGCGATGATCAGGATGTCGCCGACGTCGGCGCAGTGGGCCGCCGCGCCGTTGACCGAGATAATTTTCGAGCCGCGCTCGCCGGCAATCGCGTAGGTGGAGAAGCGTTTGCCGTTGGTTACGTTGTAAATATCGATGGCTTCGTATTCCAGAATACCAGCCGCCTCAAGGAAATCCTGGTCAATAGCGCAGGAGCCTTCATAGTGCAGGTCTGCCTGAGTCACTTTGACGCGGTGGAGCTTGCCTTGCAGCATAGTGCGGATCATAACGTCTACCTTTGTGCTTGTGTTGGCCCGGCCGCCTGCGCCGCCGGGAGTAAAATGCTGTGGAGCATCAACCCGCTGGCGGCGGCGTCAGCGCTACCGTCACGTTGTCGATGAGGCGCGCCTGGCCAAGCCATGCCGCCATCAGGATCACCGCCCGCTGGCTGGCATCGTTCAGCGCTTGCAGCGTGTCGGCATCGCGGATCTGGATCTCATCAGTACGAAAACCGGCTTCGTCCAGCGCCTGTCCGGCCTCGGCAATCATCTCTTCCAGCTGGCGATTGCCCGCCCGCAGCTTCGCCGCCAGGGCGTTCATCTCTTTGCTCAGGGCCGGGGCAATCTTACGCTGCTCTGCCGTGAGGTAGCCGTTGCGCGAGCTGAGGGCCAGACCGTCTTTGGCGCGTACCGTCGGCACGCCGACGATGTCGATATCGTAGCCCATGTCGGCCACCATCTTGCGGATCACCGCCAGCTGCTGGAAGTCTTTCTCACCAAAGCAGGCGACGTCCGGCTGGACCAGGTTAAACAGCTTGCTGACGATGGTCGCCACGCCGCGGAAATGACCCGGACGGCTTGCGCCTTCCAGCATGGTGGAGAGGCCGGGAACGTCAACGTAGGTCTGCTCGCCGGTGCCCTGGGGGTAAACCTGGTCGGCAGCAGGGGCAAAGACAAAATCCACCTTGCGTTTGTTCAGCTTCTCGCAATCTTCCTGCAGGGTGCGCGGGTAGCGCTGCAGATCGTCAGGGCGGTCAAACTGCATAGGATTAACAAAGATGCTCACCACAACCACATCAGCGTGGGTTTTCGCTTCGTCAACCAGCTGCATATGGCCATCGTGGAGGTTGCCCATAGTCGGCACCAGCGCAATGCGCTGGCCCTCACGGCGCAGCCGGCGGATATGCTGGCGCAGCAGCGGCAGGGTTTCGATAATCAACACGCGTAGGCTCCTTAGTGAAAACTGTGCTCTTCGCCGGGATAGGTCCCCGCTTCGACTTCACTCACGTACTGGCGCACGGCAGCGCGCATGTCGCCCGTGCCAGCCAGGAAATTCTTGGCAAATTTAGGAATATGGCCGCCGGTGATGCCAAACGCATCGTGCATCACCAGGATCTGGCCGTCGGTCACGTTGCCCGCGCCAATGCCAATCACCGGAATAGTCAGCGCCTCGGTAATACGCTTCGCCAGCGCAACCGGCACGCACTCCAGCACCAGCAGCTGTGCGCCAGCCGCCTCCAGCGCCAGGGCGTCATCAAATAGCGTCTGGGCCGCGTCGCCGCGCCCCTGCACCTTGTAGCCACCAAAGACGTTCACCGACTGCGGGGTTAACCCCAGGTGACCGCACACCGGCACGGCGCGTTCGGTCAGCATGGTTACCGTCTCGGCCAGCCAGCGGCCGCCCTCAATTTTGACCATGTTGGCTCCGGCGCGCATCACCGTGGCGGCGTTGGCGAAAGCCTGTTCAGGGGTGGCATAGGCCATAAACGGCAGGTCGGCAAGCAGCAGACAGTTCGGCGCGCCGCGGCGTACGCTCTGGGTATGGTAGGCGATATCTGCGACCGTCACCGGCAGAGTGGAGTCATGACCCTGGACCGTCATCCCTAACGAGTCGCCGACCAGCATGACGTTGATGCCCTCTTCAGCAAAAAGCTTAGCGAAGCTGTAGTCATAGGCGGTGATGGTGGCGAAGCGTTTCTGTTCCTGCTTGCACTTTTGCAGCCAGGAGAGGGTGGTTGGTTTCATAGCGTTTCCTGATGGAGCCTTAAACTTTCCGGCATTTTATCAGTAACGTCAGGCGGGACAATGATTTTCAGCAGGTTTAGGGGGCGGAGTGGTATTACCAGCTCGCGGGTTTTGCTGCGCCGAGGCGTGCAAGTACGCTGACAAGCGTCTCGCCGTCGGGGAAACGCAGTTCGGGCGCGATCTCAAACAGCGGCCAGAGCATAAAGCCGCGGTTTTTCATATCGTAGTGGGGGACGGTGAGGCGCGGGGTAGCGAGAGTCTCATCGCCAAACAGCATAATGTCGAGATCCAGCGTGCGCGGTCCCCAGCGCTCCGCTTTACGCACCCGGCCCTGGTCCAGCTCGATACGCTGGGTGTGATCCAGCAGAGCTTCAGGCGCCAGCGTCGTCTCCAGCGCCACGGCGGCGTTAAGGTAGTCGGGCTGATCCTGCGGACCCAGCGGCGGCGTGCGGTAGAAGCCGGAGACGGCGACAACCTGGCTGTCAGGGAGGGTTCCCAGCGCCGCGATTGCCGCGTTAACCTGGGTCAAAGGCGACGCCAGGTTACTGCCAAGGGCAATATAGACCAGCGTCATGCGCTGCCTTCGCGACGCGGGGTACGCTTACGCGGGCGGCGATGGCGACGGCGGGTATCTGGCTCATCATCCAGCACGTCAAGCATGCCCTTCTGCGCGGGCGGTGCGGCCACCTGGAACTCGCCCCACCACTGCACCAGTTTTTGTAGCTCGTGGTTGCCCTCGACCTCGGCCCGCAGAGCAAGCAGATCGTAGGCGGCGCGGAACTTCGGATGCTCCATCAGCTTCCAGGCGCGTTTGCCCTGGCGGCGGGACATGCGCAGCTGCAGCTGCCAGATATCGCGTACCAGGGTGGTGATCCGTTTCGGGATCGCCAGCGTGCGGCAGGCTTCGTCCAGCACGTCGTTCATTGCCAGCGCGAAGGCGTCGTGATAGGTCAGGCCGCTCTCCTGGGCAATCTTCTGCGCGGTCTCCAGCTGTGGATACCAAAGCATGGCGGCAAACAGGAACGCCGGGTTAACACGCATATCGTTCTGAATGCGGGTATCGGTGTTCTTCAGCACCAGGTTGATGATCCGCTCCATCGACGAATCACCCTTCTCGGTGAAGTATCGCGTGATGGTAGGGAACAGCGGCTGGAACAGGCTGTACTCGCGCAGCAGCTGATAGGTATCCAGGCCATTACCAGCCTGCAGCAGCTTCAGCGACTCTTCAAACAGGCGCGCCGGCGGCACGTCGTTGATAAGCGTCGCGAGACGGGCGATCGGCTCGGCGGTTTCCGGACTGATACGCATATGCAGCTTGGCGGCAAAGCGCACCGCGCGCAGCATCCGCACCGGATCCTCCCGATAGCGGGTCTCCGGGTTACCGATCAGGCGGATAACACCCTCTTCAAGATCCTGCATCCCCCCGACGTAGTCGCGCACCGTAAAGTCAGCCACGCTGTAGTAGAGGCTGTTAATGGTGAAATCGCGGCGCTGGGCGTCCTCTTCAATAGAGCCGAAGATGTTGTCGCGCAGCAGCATGCCGTTCTGGCCGCGCTGGGAGGTGGTGCGATCGGCAGGCTGATCTTCGTGATGGCCACGGAAGGTAGCTACCTCGATAATCTCCGGACCAAACATCACGTGAGCGAGACGGAAGCGGCGGCCCACCAGGCGGCAGTTGCGGAACAGCTTGCGCACCTGGTCCGGCGTGGCATTGGTCGTCACGTCGAAATCTTTCGGTTTTTTGCCTAACAGCAGATCGCGGACGCCACCGCCTACAAGGTAGGCTTCGTAGCCCGCTTTGTTCAGACGGTACAGCACCTTGAGGGCATTTTCACTGATATCTTTGCGGGAAATTGTGTGCTGCTCGCGCGGAATAACCGTCATACGCGGCTCGGCGATGACCTCCTCGGCCATGCTTTCCTCGCGGCTTAACACCTTGCGGCAAAAATTAGCGACTCGGGTAAAAATGGTGCACCTCGGTTGTGTCAGTCTTTACGACAAAAAAATTGCGGCTAATCATAGCTCAGAGTGGGGCATTTAGGAATGCCGGATTGATCTGTGCTGTCTCAGGGACCCGGGACAGATCCCAGTTCTCTACCGCATGCTGTAGCAGGGCCGCGGTGGGCAAATCCTGCCAGTTACTTGTTACATCCTGATTTAAAAATTGTAAAGCGCGGATCAGCACCGGCCGCGGATCGCCCTCTGGCAGCGGCGGAGCGTGATTCTGCTTAGAGAGCTTGTTACCGTCGCTGTTCAGGGCCAGCGGCAGGTGAACATAGTCAGGCGGCTGCCAGCCAAGCTGCTGATAGAGCGAGATCTGCCGCACCGTGGGGGCGATGAGATCCGCGCCGCGCACGATCTCAGTGACGCCCTGAAAATTATCATCTACGACTACGGCCAGGTTATAGGCAAACAGGCCATCCCGGCGGTGGATAATAAAATCCTCCCGCGCCAGCGCCTCATCGGCGTAGAGATCGCCCCGCAGCCTGTCATGAAAGTGCAGCACCGGTTGGTGCTGCCACAGGCGCAGCGCGGCGTTCTCCGGGCCGTTATCGCGCAGGCGGCAGTGGCCGTCATAGACCCCGCCGATGCTCTGAATACGCGCCCGGGTGCAGGTGCAGTAGTAGCTCAGCCCGCGCTGGCGTAAAGCAGCCAGCGCGTCGCGGTAGGCCTCATGCCGCTGGGACTGCCAGAGTACCTCGCCGTCCCAGTGCAGGCCGTAGTGCTCAAGCTGACGCAGGATGGTATCGGCCGCGCCGGGCACTTCCCGGGGCGGATCGATATCCTCAATGCGTACCCGCCACGTTCCCTGCTGGGCGCGGGCCTGGAGATAGCTGCCGAGCGCGGCTATCAGCGAACCGAAATGGAGTTCACCGGAAGGCGATGGCGCAAAGCGCCCAATATAGTGTGATTCTGGCATGTCGACAGGCGAGAGATAACAGGGCGGGAGAGACTCCCGCCACAGGGAACGGTGCGAAAACGCCGGGCTTAGCCCGCCATCTGTTTTTCGCGGATTTCAGCCAGTGTTTTGCAGTCGATGCACAGGTCGGCTGTCGGACGTGCTTCCAGACGACGAATGCCAATTTCAACACCGCAGGATTCGCAGAAGCCAAAGTCTTCGTCTTCTACTTTCTTCAGCGTCTTCTCGATCTTTTTAATCAGTTTACGCTCGCGGTCACGGTTACGCAGTTCGAGGCTGAACTCCTCTTCCTGGGCGGCTCTGTCCACCGGATCCGGGAAGTTAGCAGCTTCATCCTGCATATGGGTGACGGTGCGATCGACTTCATCCCTAAGTTGATTACGCCACGCTTCAAGAATACGCTTGAAGTGCGCCAGCTGGGCTTCGTTCATATACTCTTCGCCCGGCTTCTCCTGATACGGCTCCACGCCAGCAATGGCGAGAATACTCAGGGACGATGTTTTACGGTTTTGCCCTTCTTGCATGTTGCTTCTCCTTAACACGCACTATCGATCCCCGTGTTCGGGGGAAAAATCAGGCCGCTATAAATAGCAGATGCTTTTCCGGATAGCAATTATCTAAACGTAACACTTGACAACCCTGTGAGGAAAAGCGTATTTGCGCACGTAGACCAGAATGCTATCTGGCTGGTCGCCGATCCTTAGCTTTCATAAGGTAAGGGCGATCTAAGACTCATTTCTCCGGCAGAAAGTTCCGCTTTGTAAACCAGAATTTCTACCCCCTGCCGCTGCGCTTCTTCTAAAAGCTGTGCGTATTTTGCATCTATATGGCGCGCCGGTGAAAAACGTTCAATGGCTGAGTGCAGCACGGTAAACAGCATCACTGCCCGATCCCCACTGGCCGCCACGCTCATTAACTCCCGCAGATGCTTCTGCCCGCGAAGAGTCACTGCATCGGGAAAAAAGCCGTATCCCTTGTCGGCAAGCGTGACCGATTTCACTTCAATATAGCAGTTGCGGCGGGCCTCCGCCTGCAACATAAGGTCTATTCTGCTATTTTCGGAGCCGTATTTTACTTCACTTTTCAGCACGCTATAGCCCTGCAGTTCAGGGATAACGCCGGAGAGAATCGCCTCTTTGGCCAATGTGTTGGCCCGTAATGTGTTGACACAAATAAACGTGCCATTTTGCGTCTGGGTGATCTCCCAGGTGTGCGGGTACTTACGCTTTGCGCTCTCTGAGGTGGAGTACCAGACGGTATCGCCGGGCGTCGCGCAGCCGGTCATCGCCCCGGTATTGGGACAGTGCAGCGTCAGGGCCGTACCGTCCGGGGTAATCACATCCGCCAGAAAACGCTTGTAGCGCTGCACCAGGGTACCAGGCTGTAACGGGGGGGAGAACTGCATCAGAACCTCTTAATCAGCAAGTCGCCAGCTCTCCAGCGGCGTATAACGGGTGCGCCCTCGGGAAAACTGCGACTCATACAGCACAAATTCGTTAACGGGAAAGGACCAGCTAAACCCCGGCGGCGGAATAGCCACCGCGTGGCTGGCGTTGCGCAGCAGCGTCACGTGAGGATGAAACGGCTGCGGACTTTGGTAGCAGCCGCTGCGGGCGGCCTGGGCACGCAGCAGGTTGGCCAGCTGCAACAGGCCGCGCGGCGGCTGGCGCGTGCCGAGCCAGACTACCCGTGAGCGCAGCCACTGCCCGGCATCGTCCAGGGTCAGGGTAAAGCCCGGCTGGCGGATGCGTCCGGCAAGCTGGCTCAGCGCGCGCTGCTTCTCCTCGCCGACCTCGCCGAGAAACGCCAGCGTTACGTGGAGATTTGCCGCCTCAATGGGACGTCCGGCCTCTGGCGAAAAATGCGCCGCCCGCCAGTGGATAATCTGCCGCTGGATCTGGTCGGGCAGCGCAACGGCGAAGAACAGCCTTTTTGGCTCAGACATAAGCGATACTCGGTAATGATTTACGGCGATGCTACAATGCTCGCCGTTGAAATGAAAGTTAACCCCTGGAGCCATGCGTGTCCTCTCTGCCCGTCGCTGCCGTACTGCCCGAACTGCTCTCTGCGCTCGCCCATGCGCCACAGGTCCTGCTTAACGCCCCCACCGGCGCGGGCAAATCGACCTGGCTGCCGCTGCACATTCTTGCCGAGGGTAATATTGCCGGGCGCATTCTGCTGCTGGAGCCGCGTCGTCTGGCAGCGCGCAACGTCGCCCAGCGGCTGGCGGAGCTATTGGGCGAGCAGCCCGGTGAGACGGTGGGCTACCGGATGCGAGGTGAGACCTGCGTCGGCGCAGCGACGCGCCTGGAGGTGGTCACCGAGGGGATCCTGACCCGCATGATCCAGCGCGATCCCGAGCTGGCCGACATTGGACTGGTGATCCTCGATGAGTTCCACGAGCGTAGCCTGGAGGCCGATCTGGCTCTGGCGCTGCTGCTGGACGTGCAGCAGGGGCTGCGCGACGATCTCAAGCTCCTTATTATGTCGGCGACGCTGGATAACGACCGTCTCCAGCGTCTGCTGCCTGACGCGCCGGTTATCGCTTCGGAGGGGCGTGCGTACCCTGTGGATCGCCGCTATCAGCCGCTGCCCAGCCATACTCGCTTTGATGAGGCCGTGGCCGCGGCGACCGCCGAGCTGCTACGGGCCGAGCACGGCTCGCTGCTGCTGTTTCTGCCCGGCGTCGGTGAGATCCAGCGCGTGCAGGAGCAGCTGGCCCAGCGCGTCGGCAGCGACGTGCTGCTCTGTCCGCTCTACGGTGCGCTGCCCCTGAGCGATCAGCGTAAGGCGATCCTGCCCGCGCCGGAAGGGCTGCGCAAAGTGGTACTGGCGACCAACATCGCCGAGACCAGTTTAACTATTGAGGGGATCCGGCTGGTGGTTGACAGCGCCCAGGAGCGGGTAGCCCGCTTCGACGCTCGCACCGGCCTAACGCGGCTGGTAACCCAGCGGGTAAGCCAGGCCTCGATGACCCAGCGTGCCGGACGCGCCGGACGACTGGCGCCGGGCATCTGCCTGCACCTGCTGGCGAAAGAGCAGGCGGAGCGGGCAGCGGCGCAGAGCGAGCCGGAGATCCTGCAAAGCGATCTCAGCGCCATGCTGTTGGAGCTGGTGCAGTGGGGCTGTAGCGATCCGGCCCAGCTCTGCTGGCTGGACATGCCGCCAGCGGTGAACCTGGCGGCGGCAGAAACGCTGCTGGCGCAGCTGGGCGCGCTGGAGAACCGGCGGCTGACGGCGCGCGGGCAGAAGATGGCGAGGCTGGGCGTGACCCCGCGCCTCTCGGCCATGCTAGTCAGCGCGCAGACCGGCGACGAGGCGGCAACGGCGGCGAAGCTTGCTGCTATTCTGGAGGAGCCGCCGCGCGGAAGCAGTACCGATCTCGGCGCGGCCTTCTCCCGCAGCCAGCCGCACTGGCAGCGGCGCAGCCGCCAGCTGCTTAAGCGGCTTAACGGCGTAGAGGGGAGGGAAGATAGCGATCTTATCCCAACCCTGCTGGCGCGCGGCTTTGCCGACCGTATTGCCCGTCGGCGCGGTCAGGAGGGGCGTTACCAGCTGGCAAACGGCATGGGGGCGATGCTCGACGTAGACGATGCGATGGGCCGCCACGAATGGCTGATTGCGCCGCTGCTGTTACAGGGCAGCCAGCAGCCGGACGCGCGCATTTTACAGGCGATGCCGGTCAATATTGAGACGCTAATCGCCGCCGCACCGTGGCTGGTGCGCCACTCCGATACCATAGAGTGGGACGACGCCCAGGGCACGCTGAAAGCGCTGCGCCGCAGTCAGGTCGGGCAGCTGACGGTGAGCGTCAGGCCGCTGGCGAAGCCGTCAGAGAGCGAGCTACACCAGGCGATGCTCAACGGCATTCGCGATAAAGGGCTACAGGTGCTGAACTGGACCCCGGCGGCAGAGCAGCTGCGCCTGCGTCTCCACTGTGCGGCGCTGTGGCTACCAGAATATGCGTGGCCAGCGGTAGATGACGCCTCGCTTTTAGCCTCGCTTGAGCTATGGTTACTTCCCGACATGCAGGGCGTTCACTCCCTGCGGGCGCTGAAAGCGCTGGATTTGATCCATGCCCTCAACCATTTACTGCCGTGGCCGCTGCGTCAACGGCTGGATAGTGCGCTGCCTGGGCATTACACTGTGCCGACGGGAAGCCAGATTGCCATCCGCTACCATGCGGAGGATCCGCCGGTGCTGGCGGTGCGGATGCAGGAGATGTTTGGCGAGGCCGCCACCCCGGTTATTGCCGAGGGGCGGATGCCGCTGGTGCTTGAGCTACTCTCGCCAGCGCAGCGTCCGCTACAGATCACGCGCGATCTCAGCGCGTTCTGGGCAGGTGCCTACCGTGAAGTACAAAAAGAGATGAAGGGTCGCTATCCAAAGCATGTCTGGCCGGACGATCCGGCTAATGCGATGCCGACCAGGCGCACTAAAAAGTATTCGTAGCGCTATCCGGGGTAGCGAAAGTTAAATTGAGAGATTTCTTCTTCTGCCCCCTGGTAGAAGAAAAGAGAATCGGGCCCTTGCGCCTGAATAATGTAGCGGAGAGTAAGCATGGCGGGGAATGACCGCGAACCTATTGGACGTAAAGGCAGACCTGCGCGTCCGGTAAAACAGAAGGTAACCCGTCGTCGTCTC
This sequence comes from Pseudescherichia sp., assembly GCF_032052675.1. NCBI lineage: Bacteria > Pseudomonadati > Pseudomonadota > Gammaproteobacteria > Enterobacterales > Enterobacteriaceae > Pseudescherichia > Pseudescherichia sp. Next base: position 55,441 of record NZ_DAMBWA010000010.1, on the reverse strand, counting down.
AGAGATGAAGAGATTGACGATGAGTATGACGATGAGGACGATGCACCCGCGCCACGCCGTGGTAAAGGCAGCGGCAACGGCAGCGGCAAAGGTAAAGGCGGTAAGCGCAAGCGCGGCTGGCTCTGGCTGCTGCTGAAGATCTTTATTGTTCTGGTGGTGCTGTTTGCCATCTATGGTCTCTATCTCGATCAGAAGATCCGCAGCCGTATCGACGGCAAAGTTTGGCAGCTGCCGGCGGCGGTGTATGGCCGGATGGTCAACCTTGAACCCGAGATGCCGATCAGCAAGAACGAGATGGTGAAGCTGCTGGAGGCCACCCAGTACCGCAAGGTGACGGCGATGACCCGTCCCGGCGAGTTTACCGTGCAGGCCAACAGTATCGAGATGATCCGTCGTCCGTTTGACTTCCCTGATAGCAAAGAGGGGCAGGTCCGCGCGCGGCTGACGTTCAGCGATAACCACCTGGACACTATCGAGAACATGGATAGTCATCGTCAGTTCGGTTTCTTCCGTCTCGATCCGCGTCTGATCACTATGCTCTCCTCGCCGAACGGCGAGCAGCGTCTGTTCGTTGCGCGTAACGGCTTCCCGGATCTGCTGGTGGATACCCTGCTGGCGACCGAAGACCGTCACTTCTATGAGCATGACGGGATCAGCTTCTTCTCCATCGGGCGTGCGGTACTGGCGAACCTGACGGCGGGACGCACGGTGCAGGGGGCGAGTACCCTGACCCAGCAGCTGGTGAAGAACCTCTTCCTCTCCAGCGAGCGCTCCTACTGGCGTAAAGCGAACGAAGCCTATATGGCATTGATCGTTGATGCGCGCTACAGCAAGGATCGTATTCTTGAGCTGTACATGAACGAGGTCTACCTCGGTCAGAGCGGCGATAACGAAATCCGCGGTTTCCCGCTGGCGAGCCTCTACTACTTCGGCCGTCCGGTAGAGGAGCTGAGTCTTGACCAGCAGGCGCTGCTGGTGGGCATGGTGAAAGGGGCCTCGATCTACAACCCGTGGCGTAATCCGAAGCTGGCGCTGGAGCGGCGTAACCTGGTGCTGCGCCTGCTGCAGGAGCAGAAGATTATCGATCAGGAGCTGTACGATATGCTCAGCGCCCGACCGCTCGGAGTGCAGAAGCGCGGCGGGGTGATCTCTCCACAGCCAGCGTTTATGCAGATGGTGCGTCAGGAGCTGCAGGCGAAGCTGGGCGATAAGGTCAAAGATCTCTCCGGCGTGAAGATCTTCACCACCTTTGATCCGGTGGCGCAGGATGCGGCAGAGAAAGCCGCGGTGGAAGGTATTCCGGCTCTGATCAAGCAGCGTAAGCTGAGCGATCTGGAGACGGCGATGGTGGTCGTTGACCGCTTCAGCGGCGAAGTTCGCGCAATGGTTGGCGGTGCGACGCCGCAGTTTGCGGGCTACAACCGTGCTATGCAGGCGCGGCGCTCTATCGGCTCGCTGGCGAAACCGGCTACCTATCTCACCGCCCTGAGCCAGCCGAACCAGTACCGTCTGAACACGTGGATTGCCGATGCGCCGATCTCTCTGCCCCAGCCTAACGGCAAGGTATGGTCTCCGCAGAACGATGACCACCGCTTTAGCGGCCAGGTGATGCTGGCGGATGCCCTGACCCGCTCGATGAACGTTCCGACGGTAAACCTCGGGATGGCGCTGGGCCTGCCAGCGGTGACCGATACCTGGACCAAGCTGGGCGTGCCAAAAGATCAGCTGCACCCGGTTCCGGCGATGCTGCTGGGGGCGCTGAACCTGACTCCGGTTGAGGTGGCGCAGGCGTTCCAGACTATCGCCAGCGGCGGTAACCGTGCGACGCTCTCGGCGCTGCGCTCGGTGATTGCTGAAGACGGGACGGTGCTCTACCAGAGCTTCCCGCAGGCGGAGCGTGCGGTGCCGGCTCAGGCGGCCTACATGACCCTGTGGACCATGCAGCAGGTTATCCAGCGCGGCACCGGCCGTCAGCTGGGGGCGAAGTATCCGGGCCTCCATCTGGCGGGTAAAACCGGGACCACCAACAACAACGTCGATACCTGGTTCGCCGGAATCGACGGCCGTGAGGTGACCATTACCTGGGTGGGACGCGATAATAACCAACCGACCAAGCTCTACGGTGCCAGCGGGGCGATGGCAATCTACCAGCGCTATCTGGCGAACCAGTCGCCGATCCCGCTGGATCTGACGCCGCCAGAGGATATCGTTAACATGGGCGTGGACGAGGGCGGTAACTTCGTCTGCGGCGGCGGTGTGCGCTCGCTACCGGTATGGACATCGAATCCGGATGCCCTGTGCCAGCAGAGCGAGATGCTGCTTCAGCAGCAGCAACAGCAGCAGAGCGGTAACCCGTTTGAGCAGTCGTCACCGCAGCCGCAACAGCAGCCTCAGCAGCAGCAGCAACAGCCGCAGCAGCAGGAGAAGAGCGACGGCGTTGCAGGCTGGATCAAAGACATGTTCGGTAACTAAGCCGGAGTAAACAGTGCCGGGCGGCGCTCCGCTTGCCCGGCCTACAACCCTACAGTTTTAACCTCATTTAACCCTCTTGTAACACCCTGTTATCCGTCTGGTTATTCCTTAATCCCTTAATTCTCGTAGGGGCGCATAACTCTTGCTATCTCCGCAGGGCCTGGCATATTATGCTGCGGTCATAATAATAATTATCGTTTACGTTATCATTCCATTATCCAGAGAGAAGCACCATGGCGCGTTCTGAAACTGCTCAGCCGGTCAACCTTTCGCTGCGTAAAATTGCCGTGGTCGTTGCCACTGCGGTAGGCAGCATCTCCTTTGCTGCACAGGCAGCTCCTAAAGAAGATACCATTACCGTTACCACTGCTGCCGCTGAGCAGGAGAGTGCCTGGGGCCCGGCACCGACCATCGCCGCCAAGCGTACGGCGACGGCGACCAAAACCGATACCCCGATTGAGAAAACGCCGCAGTCTATCTCCGTGGTCACCCGTGAAGAGATGGATATGAAAGATCCCTCTACGGTGAAAGAGGCGCTGAACTATACGCCGGGCGTCTTCGCCACCCGCGGCAGCTCTGAAACATTGGACGTGATCTCTATCCGTGGCTTTAGCGCCTCAACCGGCGCGAACACCAACCAGTATCTCGACGGCTTAAAACTTCAGGGCGATAACTACTCTGAATCCTCTATGGATCCCTATTTCCTTGAGCGCATCGAGCTGATGCGTGGCCCGACCTCGGTGCTCTACGGTAAGAGCAACCCTGGCGGCATCGTCTCTATGGTCAGCAAGCGTCCGACCACCGAGCCGCTGAAAGAGGTGGAGTTCCAGATGGGGACCGATAACCTCTACCAGACCGGCTTCGACTTCAGCGATGCCATCGACGACGACGGCGTGTTCTCCTACCGCCTGACCGGACTCGGCCGCAGCGAAGATGCCCAGCAGACAATGGTCAAATCGACCCGCTATGCCATCGCGCCCGCCTTTAGCTGGCGTCCGGATGACAAAACCGATTTCACTTTCCTGAGCAATTTCCAGAGCGATCCGGATGCGGGCTACTACGGCTGGCTGCCGCGCGTCGGCACCGTGGTGCCGTACACCGACGCCAACGGTAACTCCCATAAGCTGGATACCGATTTCAACGAAGGCGAGCAGGACAACCGTATGTCCCGCCGCCAGCAGCAGATTGGCTACAGCTTCGCGCACGCCTTTGACGACACCTTTACGGTGCGCCAGAACCTGCGCTATACCCGTCTGCACACGCTCTACACCTCGGTCTACGGCAACGGCTTCACGGCCCCGACGCAAATTAACCGCGCCTTTGTCCGCTCCGATGAAGATCTGAACTCCTTCACCGTCGATACCCAGCTGCAGTCTGCCTTTGCGACCGGCGCGGTGGATCACACCCTGCTGACCGGGGTTGACTACCTGCGCATGCGCAACGACATCAACGCAGCCTACGGCTCGGCCAGCCCGCTGGACATGGTGGATCCGCAATACGGCAACGCTAACGTCAACATTAACTTCCCGTATGCGGTGATCAACCGTCAGGAGCAGACCGGTCTGTACGCGCAGGATCAGGCCGAGTGGAACCACTGGGTGCTGACCCTCGGCGGCCGCTACGACTTTGCGAAAACCTCGACCTATACCCGCTCGACCAGCTCGCTGAGCGAGATCAACGACCAGCAGTTCACCTGGCGCGGTGGGGTAAACTATGTGTTTGATAACGGCGTCGCGCCGTACTTCAGCTATAGCGAATCTTTTGAGCCGGTGTCTGGTTCAACGAAGCAGGGTAAACCGTTCGATCCATCACGCGGCAAGCAGTATGAAGCGGGCGTGAAGTATGTGCCGAAGGATCTGCCAGTCACCGTCACGGCGGCGGTATTCCAGCTGACCAAAGACAACAACCTGACGGCAGATCCGTCTGATAACGCCTTTAGCGTGCAGGGCGGGGAGATCCGCTCTCGCGGCCTTGAGCTGGAAGCGAAAGCGGCGCTGACCAGCAATATCAACCTGACGGCGTCCTACAGCTACACCGATGCCGAGTACACCGACGATACCCTCTACCAGGGCAAACGCCCGGTTGAGGTGCCGCGTAATATGGCCTCCCTGTGGGCGGACTATACCTTCCACGAGACGGCGCTGAGCGGCCTGACGCTGGGCGCAGGCGCACGTTACGTGGGCGATACCTCCAGCTTCTACACCGTTGGCGATAACATCAACGGCACCTTTAACGTCGGCAGCTACACGCTGGTGGATGCGACGGTGAAATACGATCTGGCGCGCGTCGGCATGGCGGGCTCCTCCGTGGGCGTGAAGGTGAATAACCTGTTCAATCGAGAATACGTCTCCAGCTGCTACCGCGACTATGCGTGCTACTGGGGCGCCGATCGCCAGGTTGTGGCTACCGCCAGCTTCAGCTTCTAATCTCCTCCTCTTAGGGCACGGTTTACTGTGCCCTTTTTATTGATAAGTTGGTCCCATGCAGGAAAACACTACGCTTCCCGATACCACCTTTCAGCTCTCTGACGTCTCCTTTCATGTGCCCGGGCGCACGCTGCTGCATCCGCTGTCACTCACCTTTCCGCCAGGCAAGGTCACCGGTCTTATCGGCCACAACGGCTCGGGTAAATCTACGCTTCTGAAGATGCTGGGCCGCCACCAGCCGCCGTCCGAGGGCGATATCCTGCTGGACGGTCAACCGCTGGCGAGCTGGAACAGTAAAGCCTTTGCCCGCCGGGTCGCCTATCTGCCGCAGCAGCTGCCGCAGGCGGAGGGGATGACGGTGCGCGAGCTGGTGGCGATTGGACGCTACCCGTGGCACGGGGCGCTGGGACGTTTTGGCGTGGCCGACCGGGAGAAAGTAGAGGAGGCGATTAGCCTGGTGGGACTAAAACCGCTGGCGCACCGGCTGGTGGACAGCCTCTCCGGCGGCGAGCGGCAGCGGGCGTGGATCGCCATGCTGGTGGCACAGGACAGCCGCTGCCTGCTGCTGGATGAGCCGACCTCGGCGCTGGATATCGCCCATCAGGTCGACGTCCTGGCGCTGATCCATCGCCTGAGCCAGCAGCGTGGGCTGACGGTGATCGCCGTGCTGCACGATATTAATATGGCGGCGCGCTACTGCGACTATCTGGTGGCGCTGCGCGGCGGCGAGAAGATTGCCGAGGGGACGCCGGAGACGCTGATGCAGGCCCAGACCCTGGAGCAGATCTACGGTATCCCGATGGGCATTCTGCCCCACCCGGCAGGGGCGGCACCGGTGAGCTTTGTCTACTGATGGCGGGCTTACCTATGATGAGTCGCCGCCGTTTGCTGACCGCGATGGCCCTCTCGCCGCTGCTCTGGCGGGCAGGAACCGCGCGGGCGGCTGCCATCGATATCAACCGCATCGTGGCGCTGGAGTGGCTGCCGGTAGAGCTGCTGCTGGCGATGGGCGTGGCCCCTTACGGCGTTGCCGACGTCAATAGTTACAACACCTGGGTCAACGAGCCCAAGCTACCCGCCTCGACAATTGATGTCGGGCTGCGAACCGAACCCAACCTTGAGCTGCTCACCCAGATGCAGCCCTCGTACCTGGTCTGGTCGGCAGGCTACGGTCCCTCCGCGGAGGTGCTGGCGCGGATTGCCCCTGGCCGGGGCTTTAACTTCAGCGACGGCAAGAAGCCGCTGACGATGGCGCGCAACTCCATGAACGAGATGGCCCAGCTGCTCAACCTCGAATCCGCGGCCCGGACACACCTCGATAGCTTCGACGCCTTTATCGCTGCGATGAAGCCGCGCTTCGCCGGGCGAGGTGACAGGCCGCTGCTGATGGTCACCCTGCTTGACGCGCAGCATATGCTGGTCTTTGCCTCGAACTGCCTGTTCCAGGAGACGCTGGATGAGTTTGGTATCCGCAACGCCTGGCAGGGAGAAACCACCTTCTGGGGCAGCACGACGGTGAGCATTGACCGGCTGGCAGCCTATAAGGACGCGGACGTGATCTGCTTCGATCACGGCAACGAGCAGGATATGCAGCGCCTGATGGCAACCCCGCTGTGGCAGGCGATGCCGTTTGTGCGGGCGGGGCGCTTCCAGCGCGTTCCCGCGGTGTGGTTCTACGGGGCGACGCTGTCGGTGATGCACTTTGTCCGCGTTCTGGATAACGCCCTGGGAGGTAAAGCATGAGCAAGCGTATTGCGCCGCTGCCCGCGCTGCTGCTGGCGATCCTGTTTATCGCCGCCGCCTGGCTCACCTGGATGAACCTCTCCCAGGCGCTGCCGCGTGACCAGTGGTCGCAGGCGATCTGGCACCCGAACGTGGATGCCATCAGCCAGATGATTTTCCACTACAGCCTGCTTCCCCGGCTAGCGATCTCCCTGCTGGTCGGCGCTGGGCTGGGGTTAGTGGGCGTGCTGTTCCAGCAGGTGCTGCGTAACCCGCTGGCGGAGCCGACCACCCTGGGCGTCTCGACCGGCGCGCAGCTGGGCATTACCGTCACCACCTTGTGGGCGATCCCCGGCGTGGCGGCTTCGCAGTTTGCTGCCCTGGTTGGTGCCTGCGCAGTGGGGGCGCTGGTCTTTGGCGTCGCCTGGGGCAAACGCCTGTCACCGGTGACGCTGATCCTCGCCGGACTGGTAGTGAGCCTCTACTGCGGGGCGGTGAACCAGCTGCTGGTGCTTTTCCATCACGAGCAGCTGCAAAGCATGTTTATGTGGAGCACCGGCACCCTGACCCAGACCGACTGGAGCGGCGTAGAACGTCTCTGGCCGCAGCTGCTGGGCGGGGTGATGCTGACCCTGCTGCTGCTGCGCCCGCTGACCCTGATGGGGCTGGACGACGGCGTGGCGCGTAACCTCGGCCTTGCGCTGTCGCTGGCCCGGCTGGGGGCGCTGCTGCTGGCGATTGTTCTCAGCGCGTTGCTGGTTAACGCGGTGGGGATCATCGGCTTTATCGGCCTGTTCGCGCCGCTGCTGGCGAAGATGCTGGGGGCGCGTCGGCTGCTCTCCCGCCTGCTGCTGGCTCCGCTGATCGGGGCGCTGATCCTCTGGCTGTCGGATCAGGTGATCCTCTGGCTGACCCGCGTCTGGATGGAGGTCTCCACCGGCTCGGTGACGGCGCTGATTGGCGCGCCGCTATTGCTATGGCTGCTGCCGCGCCTGAAGAGCATGAGCGCCCCGGAGATGAACGCCGGGGATAATGTTCCCAACGAGCGTCAGCACCTGCCGCGCTGGGCGCTGGCCGGGATTGTGGTTCTGCTGCTGGCAGTGATGGCTGCCCTGGCGCTGGGTCGCGATGCTCAGGGCTGGCACTGGGCCAGCGGTGAGATGCTGGACGCGCTGGCGCAGTGGCGCTGGCCGCGCATCATGGCGGCGCTGGTGGCGGGCGTGATGCTGGCGGTAGCGGGCTGCATTATTCAGCGCCTGACCGGCAACCCGATGGCCAGCCCGGAAGTGCTGGGGATCAGCTCCGGTGCGGCCTTTGGTATCGTGCTGATGCTCTTCTTTGTGCCGGGGAACGCCTTTGGCTGGCTGCTGCCAGCCGGGAGCCTCGGGGCGGCGGTGACCCTGCTGATTATCCTGATCGCGGCAGGGCGGGGCGGCTTCTCTCCGCACCGGATGCTATTAGCCGGGATGGCGCTCAGTACCGCGTTTACCATGCTGCTGATGATGCTGCAGGCAAGCGGCGATCCGCGCATGGCGCAGATCCTGACCTGGATCTCCGGCTCGACCTATAACGCCACCGGCGAGCAGGTGGTTCGCTCGGCCATTGTGATGGTGCTGCTGCTGGCGCTCGTGCCGCTCTGCCGCCGCTGGCTGACTATTCTGCCGCTGGGTGGCGATACTGCCCGGGCGGTGGGGATGGCCCTGACGCCGTCGCGCATCGGGCTGCTGCTGCTGGCCGCCTCCCTGACCGCTACCGCTACCATGACCATTGGCCCGCTGAGCTTTATCGGCCTGATGGCCCCGCACATTGCGCGGATGATGGGCTTCCGGCGAACGGTGCCGCACATGGTGATCTCAGGGGTTATCGGTGGGGTGATGCTGGTATTTGCCGACTGGTGCGGACGGATGGTGATGTTCCCGTATCAGATCCCGGCCGGGCTGCTGTCGACCTTTATCGGTGCGCCGTACTTTATCTATCTTCTGCGTAAGCAGAGCCGGTAATTTCCCCGGTGGCGCTGCGCTTACCGGGGCTACAAAGTCCGTAGGCCGGGTCAGGCGAAGCCGCCACCCGGCAATTAACGGTAGAACTACAGCTGAGCAAACGCCTTGCGCGCGGCGTCGAGGGTCTTGTTGATCTCCTCGTCGCCGTGGGCAATAGACATAAAGCCCGCTTCGAACGCCGACGGGGCCAGGTAGACGCCCTCATCCAGCATCAGATGGAAGAAGCGCTTAAAGCGTTCCACGTCGCACTTCACCACGTCCTGATAGCAGGTCACGGTCTCGGCATCGGTAAAGAAGATCCCGAACATGCCGCCGACGTGGTTCACCACCAGCGGGATCCCCGCCTCCTGCGCCGCGTCCAGCAGGCCGTTCGCCAGGCGAGTAGTCAGATCCGTCAGGGTTTCATGCACCCCCGGCTGGGCCACTTCGGTTAAGCAGGCGTAGCCCGCCGCCATCGCAATGGGGTTACCGGAAAGGGTGCCCGCCTGGTAAACCGGCCCGGTCGGCGCCAGGGCGTCCATCACGTCGCGACGGCCGCCAAACGCGCCTACCGGCATCCCGCCGCCGATGATTTTGCCGAGGCAGGTCAGGTCCGGCACCACATTGTAGTGCGCCTGGGCACCCGCCAGCGCAACGCGGAAGCCGGTCATGACTTCGTCAATAATCAGCAGCGCGCCAAACTCATCGCACAGCGCACGCAGGCCCGGCAGGAACTCGGGCTGCGGCGGGATGCAGTTCATGTTGCCTGCTACCGGCTCGACGATGATGCAGGCGATCTCTTCCGGATACTGCTCAAAGGCTTCGCGCACCGAAGCGAGATCGTTGTAGATGCAGGTCAGGGTGTGCTTCGCGAAATCCGCCGGCACCCCTGGCGAGTTGGGTTGACCGAGGGTGAGGGCGCCGGAGCCCGCTTTTACCAGCAGGCAGTCGGCGTGGCCGTGGTAGCAGCCCTCGAACTTAATAATCTTGTCGCGACCGGTGAAGCCACGCGCCAGGCGGATTGCGCTCATGGTCGCCTCGGTACCGGAGTTCACCATCCGCACCATATCCATCGTCGGGACCAGCTCGGTCACCAGCGCCGCCATCTTCACTTCCATCTCGGTGGGTGCGCCAAAGCTCAGGCCGCGCTCCGCCGCTTCGATCACTGCGTTGCGGATCGCCGGGTGGTTATGGCCCAGCACCATCGGACCCCAGGAGCCGACGTAGTCGACATAGGCCTTACCGTCCGCATCGTAGAGGTAAGCTCCGTCAGCGCGCTCGATAAACAGCGGCGTGCCGCCGACGCCGCTGAAGGCGCGGACCGGCGAGTTGACGCCGCCGGGGATAAGCTCGCGTGCCGCGCTGTAGAGGTTTTCTGACTTACTCATGGATTCGTTCCTGGTTGGTAGAGAAGGTAAGTGGGCTATTCTAAGGTATTCCGCGTTTGTTATAAAAGGATCGCCCAGGTAAACTACCTGCCTTAATTGTATGACTAATTCATTTTCGGCTATGAAAATAAAAACCAATGCAATGCGAACGCGGCGGATCCTCCGTCTGTTGCAGCGAGATAAAACGCCGCTGGCGATTTTGCTGATGGCTGCGCTGGTGGGAACCCTCGCAGGCGGGGTCGGCGTCGCCTTTGAAAAGGCGGTTAACGCGGTCAGCCTCTGGCGACTCGGCACGGTGGCGCAGTTCGCTGATAGCGCCGCGTGGTTCATGTGGCCCCTGGTCTTTGTGCTCTCGGCGCTGCTGGCGATGGGGGGGTACTTTCTGGTACGCCGTTTTGCCCCGGAGGCGGGCGGTTCGGGTATTCCCGAGATCGAAGGGGCGCTGGAGGAGCTACGTCCGGTGCGCTGGTGGCGCGTCCTGCCGGTAAAGTTTATTGGCGGCATGGGCACGCTGGGGGCGGGCATGGTGCTCGGCCGCGAAGGGCCGACGGTGCAGCTCGGGGGCAACGTGGGCCGTATGGTGCTGGATATCTTCCGCATGCGCAGCAAGGAGGCGCGGCATACCCTGCTGGCCACCGGTGCGGCGGCGGGGCTATCGGCAGCCTTTAACGCCCCGCTGGCCGGGATCCTGTTTATCATTGAGGAGATGCGCCCGCAGTTTCGCTACGACCTCATCTCGATTAAGGCGGTCTTTACCGGTGTAATTATGTCGAGCATCGTATTTCGCTACTTTAACGGCGAGGCGGCGGTGATCGACGTAGGTAAGCTAAGCAATGCCCCGATCAACACCCTCTGGCTCTACCTGGTGCTGGGGATGATCTTTGGCTGCGTTGGCCCGCTGTTTAACACCTTAGTCCTGCGTACCCAGGATCTCTTTGGTCGCCTGCACGGCGGGCAGATTGGCAAATGGGTGCTGATTGGCGGGGCTATCGGCGGCCTGTGCGGCGTGCTGGGGCTGATAGTGCCTGCGATCTCCGGGGGTGGCTTTACGCTGATCCCTGTTGCGGCGGCGGGCAACTACACCGCCGGGATGCTGCTGTTTATCTTCGTTGCGCGGGTGATTACCACGCTGCTCTGCTTCTCGTCCGGCGCGCCGGGAGGCATCTTTGCCCCGATGCTGGCGCTGGGCACGCTGCTGGGTACGGCGTTCGGCATGGCCTGCGCGGAGATATTTCCGCTCTACCATCTTCAGGCGGGCACCTTCGCTATCGCCGGGATGGGGGCGCTGCTGGCCGCCTCGGTGCGCGCGCCGCTGACCGGTATCGTGCTGGTTTTGGAAATGACTGACAATTATCAGCTCATTTTGCCAATGATTATTACCTGCCTGGGTGCCACGCTACTGGCACAGTTTTTAGGCGGTAAGCCGCTCTACTCCACGATCCTCGCCCGCACGCTGGCCAGACAGGGGGGCGATCCTGACGGCAAGCCTCGCCAGGAGAATACTTGAACGATTTACCAGGGTAATGGATAATATTCATAAAGATCGGGCGGGTTAACGCCCGCATCGCCGTATCAATGGGAGTTTAAAATGAGTGATGACGTAGCGCTGCCTCTGCAATTTACTGAAGCAGCAGCAATTAAAGTAAAAAGCCTGATCGCGGATGAAGATAATCCGAACCTGAAACTGCGCGTCTACATTACCGGCGGCGGTTGCAGCGGCTTCCAGTACGGTTTTACCTTTGACGATCAGATCAACGATGGCGATATGACCATTGAGAAGCAGGGCGTAGGTCTGGTTGTGGATCCGATGAGCCTGCAGTACCTGGTCGGCGGCGCGGTGGACTACACCGAAGGGCTGGAAGGTTCCCGCTTTGTGGTCACCAACCCGAACGCCAAAAGCACCTGCGGGTGTGGCTCCTCGTTCAGCATTTAAAGCGCACCACGCGCGCCGTAGGCCGGGCAAACAGCGTGCCGCCCGGCATTACAGCGGTGGCATGGTAACGCCCGTGGCGCTACGCTTACCGGGCCTACAAACTGGTTTTAGCCTCGATTCTCATCCAGCGCAAAGGTAGGCAGCTTCAGGTGCCAGCGGATCGCCGCCAGGCGAATCACCAGCGTGACCACCATCCCCAGCATACTGGCGCTCTCCAGCGGGACGGCAAAGGTATAGAACGCCGTCGCGTGGACGATGCCGCCGATAATGCAGGCGGTGGCGTAGATTTCAGTGCGCAGGATCATCGGTATCTCCCGCGCCAGCACGTCACGAATAATCCCCCCGCCGACGCCGGTCAGCACGCCCATGCAGATCGCCACCATCGGCCCGGTCTCTGCCAGAAAAGCCTTATTCACGCCGATGCCGACAAACACCGCCAGCCCGACGGCGTCCAGCACCGGCAGCACCCACTTCGGTAGCCTGCGCGGCTGGCGCACCAGCAAAATAGTGAGCAGGCAGGTGACCATCGCCACCACCAGGTCGGTGGGATCTTTGACCCAGAACACCGGGCCATGAGCGAGAGCCATGTCGCGGATTGTGCCGCCGCCGATAGCGGTGACCACGCCTAACACCAGCACGCCGAAGGGATCCATACGCAGCTTTCCAGCCAGCAGAACGCCAGAGATGGCGAACACGGCCGTGCCGATGATATCCAGCCAGTAGACGAGCATCGCTTATCCTCGATTATTTAACCGCCGCCAGCGCGGTACAGAGTTGTTTTGCGGCGAGGATAATACGCGGGCTTGCGCGTTCAAACCAGTCGCTGTTGAGGGAGATAAGCGGAATTTTGAGCTGTTTATCCCAGAATTGCGCAACTTCCGCGGTCTGAGCAGCATTTCCTGCAAAAACAATCGCCTCGGGATGGCGGGACAGCACCTGTTCACGGCTGACCTGCGGCCAGGGCACCGGGCTGGCGGCAAAGATATTCTCGCCTCCGCACAGCTCCAGCACTTCGTTCTGAATTGAGCCTTTGGCGCTGGTAAAGAGCGGGGTGCCGCCAAACTGCATAAACACTCGCCTGGGCGTGGCGCGGGCGTAGCGGGCCTTTAGCTCGGCGTAGTCGGCCAGCAGCGCGTCGGCAGCATGGTTAGCCTCTTCAGGAGCAGGGCTGTAGGGAGCCAGCTGGCGCAGCGCCGTCGCGATCTGCTCCACGGTCTGCGTGTCGATCCACAGCACCTTGATGCCAAGACCTGTCAGCTGGTTGACCTGCCGCTCGGCATTGCCGCCGCGCCAGGCGAGCACCAGATCCGGCTTGAGCGCGACGATACGCTCGAGGTTGATCCCCTGCCAGCTGGCCACATGCTCGATCTTCTCCGCAGCAGGTGGATAGTTGGAGAAGCTGCTCACCCCGACCGGCACGATCCCTGCCGCGAAGGCAAGCTCGGTGTTGGCAGGGGAGAGGGTGACCACCCGGGGGGCGGCCAGCACCGACCCCGCCGCCAGCAGCAGGAGGGCGACCAGCGCCCTAACGCAGCGATTAGCCACGCGCCAGCTTCTGCACCAGGGTTTCAACCATCAGGCTGGACTGCTTCGCCGCCACCGTCAGGAACTCGTCGAAGCTCAGGTGCGATTCGCGGTCGGCCACGTCGGAGATAGCGCGAACCACCACGAAGGGCACGCCGAAGCTATGGCAGACGTGAGCGATAGCGGTCGCTTCCATCTCCACGGCCACGGCCTGTGGGAAGTGGCTGCGGATCTTTTCCAGACCGGCAGCGCCGTTGATAAAGGCGTCGCCGCTGACGATCAGTCCGCTGGCGGCGTTGAGGTTGTGCTCAGCGATGCAGGCTTTGGCAGCGGCAATCAGTTTCTCATCGGCCTTGAAGCCCGCCGGGCAGCCTGGCAGCTGACCATATTCGTAGCCAAACGCCGTTACGTCGGCATCGTGGTAGCGCGCTTCGTCGGAGACCACGATGTCGCCCACGTTCAGGGTTGGGGCCAGGCCGCCGGCGGAGCCGGTGTTGATGATGGCATCTGGCTGGCAGCGCTCCAGCAGCAGGGCCGCGCCCATCGCCGCCGCCACTTTACCGATGCCCGATTTCAGCAGCGCAACGTCAACGCCATGCAGCTGGCCAGTGTAAATTTCGCTGCCGCCCACGCTGTGGGTCTGACGGTTTTCGATTTTGTCGCGCAGGAGCGCAACCTCTTCTTCCATTGCACCAATGATGCCGATTTTCATAGATTTACTCGCGATAAGCCAGATTTGAGGGCATAGTCTATCATGCGCTTAAGGGGAAGCGCATTGCTCAGGGGGAGAGGATATGGCACAGATCGATTTCCGCAATAAGATAAACTGGCATCGCCGCTACCGTTCACCCCAGGGCGTGAAAACCGAGCGCGAAGTGTTACGCATCTTCGAGAGCGATCGCGGCCGGATCGTTAACTCGGCGGCCATTCGCCGCCTGCAGCAAAAGACCCAGGTTTTCCCGCTGGAGCGCAACGCGGCGGTGCGTACCCGGCTGACCCATTCGCTGGAGGTGCAGCAGGTGGGGCGCTACATCGCCAAGGAGATCCTTAGCCGCCTGAAGGAGATGCGCCTGCTGGAGCGCTACGGGCTGGATGAGCTGACCGGCCCCTTTGAGAGCATCGTTGAGATGGCCTGTCTGATGCACGACATCGGCAATCCGCCGTTCGGCCACTTTGGCGAGGCGGCAATCAACGACTGGTTTCGCCAGCGCCTGCACCCGCAGGATGCTGCCAGCCAGCCGCTGACCAGCGATCGCTGCGAGGTCGTCTCCCTACGCCTGCGCGACGGTGAGGAGGCAGCCAACGAGCTACGGCGCAAGGTGCGCCAGGATCTCTGCCACTTTGAGGGCAACGCCCAGGGGATCCGCCTGGTACACTCCCTGATGCGTATGAACCTTACCTGGGCCCAGGTAGGTTGCATCCTGAAATATACCCGTCCGGCCTGGTGGCGGGGCGAGCCGCCCGCCAGCCACAGCTATTTAATGAAGAAGCCTGGCTACTACTTCTCCGAAGAGGAGTATGTGGCGCGGCTGCGTAAAGAGCTGGATCTGGATACCTGGAGCCGGTTCCCGCTGACGTGGGTGATGGAGGCGGCAGATGATATCTCCTACTGCGTGGCCGATCTGGAAGACGCGGTAGAAAAAAACATATTTACCGTGGAACAGCTCTACCAGCATCTCTATAACGCCTGGGGGCCGCATGAGAAAGGATCGCTATTTTCGCAGGTAGTAGAAAATGCCTGGGATAAATCGCGCGCGAATTCCCTCAGCCGCAGCGCGGAAGATCAGTTCTTTATGTATCTGCGGGTCAATACCTTAAATAAGCTGGTGCCCTATGCCGCCCAGCGCTTTATCGATAATTTACCGCAGATCTTCTCTGGCGAATTTAATCATGCCCTGCTGGAGGATGACAGCGGCTACAGTCAACTGCTTGAATTGTATAAGAGCGTGGCGGTTGAAAACGTCTTCTGCCACCCCGATGTAGAGCAGCTGGAGCTGCAAGGTTATCGCGTGATCAGCGGGCTGCTGGATATTTATCGCCCGCTATTACAGATGACGCTGGCAGACTTTACCGAGCTGGCGGAAAAAGAGCGGGTGAAGCGTTTCCCAATTGAAACTCGCCTGTTTCACAAGCTCTCGGGACGCCATCGTCTGGCCTACGTTGAGGCGGTGGGTAAGTTATCGCGTGATGAAACTGATTTTCCGGTTCTGGAATATTATTACCGCTGCCGCCTGATTCAGGACTATATCAGCGGGATGACCGATCTCTACGCCTGGGACGAGTACCGGCGGCTGATGGCGGTTGAATAATATCTAATCGATTGTAAAGATGCTCAATAAATTTTTACTTTTAACAACACGTTATACAGGAACTTCGCGCTATAAATTGACTCTTACCGATACTTACACCGCTGTTTTGCGTTATCAGTAAATAGAGATTAAGCGACATGAAAAAAACCACGTTAGCAATGAGTGCCCTGGCTCTGAGTTTAGGTTTGGCCCTGTCCCCGCTGTCCGTATCAGCGGCCGAGACCGCCTCAGCGACCCCCCCATCACAGCAGATGCCAAGCCTGGCACCGATGCTTGAAAAGGTGATGCCCTCAGTAGTGAGCATCAACGTTGAAGGCAGCACGACGGTAAATACCCCGCGCATGGGGCGTAACTTCCAGCAGTTTTTTGGTGAAAACTCACCGTTCTGCCAGGACGGCTCTCCGTTCCAGAGCTCCCCGTTCTGCCAGGGCGGACAGGATGGCGCTGACGATGGTGGACAGCAGCAGAAATTTATGGCGCTGGGCTCCGGCGTGATTATTGATGCGGCAAAAGGCTATGTTGTGACTAACAACCACGTGGTCGATAACGCCAGCACCATTAAGGTCCAGCTGGGCGACGGACGTAAGTTTGACGCCAAGGTGGTAGGTAAAGATCCGCGCTCCGATCTGGCCCTGATCCAGATCCAGGATCCGAAAAACCTGACCGCCATTAAACTGGCTGACTCCGACGCCCTGCGCGTGGGCGACTACACGGTGGCGATCGGCAACCCGTTTGGCCTCGGTGAGACGGTGACCTCGGGTATCGTCTCGGCGCTGGGCCGCAGCGGCCTGAACGCCGAGAACTACGAAAACTTTATCCAGACCGATGCGGCGATCAACCGCGGTAACTCCGGCGGTGCGCTGGTGAACCTCAACGGTGAGCTGATCGGTATCAACACTGCGATCCTCGCCCCGGACGGCGGTAACATTGGTATCGGCTTTGCTATCCCGAGCAACATGGTGAAAAACCTTACTGCGCAGATGGTGCAGTATGGTCAGGTGCGCCGTGGCGAGCTGGGTATTCTCGGTACCGAGCTGAACTCTGAGCTGGCGAAGGCGATGAAGGTTGACGCTCAGCGCGGGGCTTTTGTTAGCCAGGTCATGCCGAACTCGTCGGCCGCGAAAGCCGGCATCAAGGCAGGGGATGTGATCACCTCCCTGAACGGGAAGCCCATTAGCAGCTTCGCGGCGCTGCGCGCGGAAGTCGGCTCGATGCCGATCGGCAGCAAGGTCTCTCTGGGTCTGCTGCGCGAAGGCAAGCCGGTTACCGTCAGCCTTGAGCTACAGCAGAGCAGCCAGAACCAGGTTGACTCCAGCACCATCTTCAACGGCATTGAAGGCGCGGAGATGAGCAACAAGGGGAACAACCAGGGCGTCACCGTCAGCAACGTGAAGGCGAATAGCCCGGCGGCCCGCATCGGCCTGAAAAAAGGCGATGTGATCATTGGCGCCAACCAGCAGCCGGTGAAAAACATTGCCGAACTGCGTAAAATTCTCGACAGCAAGCCGTCGGTGCTGGCGCTGAATATTCAGCGTGGGGATACTTCTCTCTATCTGCTGATGCAGTAACCGCATTACCCCCTTCTCCGCCCGGGGAAGGGGTCTCTTCACAGAATCTGTGAGGCTTTCCACAACTCCACACTTCCGCATGGTGCTTTGTGCTTTTGCACAATGCAGCGCGCTGGCAACTGCCTTATTCTTGTGATCTGCTCAGGGGAGGGATTACATGGCTGGCTGGCATCTTGATACCAAAATGGCGCAGGATATCGTGGCGCGTACCATGCGCATTATCGATACCAACATCAACGTGATGGATGCGCGCGGACGCATTATTGGCAGCGGCGATCGAGAGCGTATTGGGGAATTGCACGAAGGCGCGCTGCTGGTGCTCTCTCAGGGGCGCGTGGTAGATATCGATGACGCGGTTGCCCGCCACCTGCACGGCGTGCGCCAGGGGATCAACCTGCCGCTGCGTCTGGAGGGGGAGATTGTCGGGGTTATTGGCCTGACCGGTGAGCCGGAGACCCTGCGTAAGTATGGCGAGCTGGTCTGCATGACCGCCGAGATGATGCTGGAGCAGTCCCGCCTGATGCATCTGCTAGCCCAGGATAGTCGCCTGCGCGAGGAGCTGGTGATGAACCTGATCCAGGCCGAGGAGCACACGCCCGCCCTGACCGAGTGGGCGCAGCGTCTGGGTATCGACCTTAATCAGCCGCGCGTGGTCGCGGTGGTGGAGGTCGACAGCGGCCAGCTGGGGGTCGACAGCGCGATGGCCGAGCTACAGCAGCTGCAAAATGCGCTGACCACGCCGGAGCGTAACAACCTGATCGCCATCGTCTCCCTCACCGAGATGGTGGTGCTAAAGCCCGCCCTGAACTCGTTTGGCCGCTGGGATGCCGAGGATCACCGCAAGCGGGTTGAGCAGCTGATCGCCCGCATGAAAGAGAACGGCCAGCTGCGCTTTCGCGTCGCGCTGGGCAACTACTTTACCGGGCCGGGGAGCATTGCCCGCTCTTACCGCACGGCGCGCACCACCATGATGGTGGGCAAGCAGCGTATGCCGGAGAGCCGGAGCTATTTCTACCAGGATCTGATGCTGCCGGTGCTGCTGGATAGCCTGCGCGGCGGCTGGCAGGCCAACGAGCTGGCCCGTCCGCTCACCCGACTGAAGGCGATGGACAACAACGGCCTGCTCAGACGGACGCTGGCGGCGTGGTTCCGCCATAACGTGCAGCCGCTTGCCACCTCAAAGGCGCTGTTTATTCACCGCAATACGCTGGAGTACCGTCTGAATCGTATCTCGGAGCTCACCGGGCTGGATCTAGGGAATTTCGACGACAGGCTGCTGCTCTATGTGGCGCTGCAATTAGACGAACAAAGATGATTTTTGCCCGGTGGCGCTTCGCTTACCGGGCCTACACGCGAGGTTCTGTAGGCCTGATAAGCGGAGCGCCATCAGGCGTAATGCACTTACTTATTACGCGTTAACTTCTCAAGGTCGGATTCGATCTCGTTGATCTTGTTGGTCACCACGCTCTCAAGGTGGCGGAGGTCATCAAGGATCTTCCGTTTCAGGTCGATCTCGCTGCGATCGCGCTGGCAGATCTGATCCAGCTCGTCGATCACGTAGCGCAGGTTTGGGCTGATCTCCTGCACCTCTTTATAGCCCTGGCCGACGCCATCGGCGACGACGGTTTTACGCTGGCGTGGGTACTTAAACTTCACGCTTTTAGCAAAAAACTCGCCCTTGTCCTTATGAAAATAGATTTTCAGAATATCGTTATTGGCCTCCTGGCGAAGGCTATAGCGATCGATTTCATCCGGATTGGTGATGCCTAAACTTTTCAGATTATCGTACATAGCGGTACCCTTAAGCTCAACATAACCTATGAATAATTAACGAAAAATTCTATTTTAGCCACCGGCAAATGTAAAAAAAGCGGGGTAGCCCCCGCTTTTTTTTATCGCGCATTAGTCGATGGTACGCAACAGTTCGTTAATACCAACTTTGCCGCGCGTCTTCGCATCGACCTTTTTCACGATAACCGCGCAATAGAGGCTGTATTTGCCATCTTTTGACGGCAGGTTGCCGGAGACGACCACCGAGCCGGCCGGTACGCGACCGTAGTGCACTTCACCGGTTTCACGATCGTAAATACGGGTGCTCTGGCCAATGTAGACGCCCATAGAGATCACCGAACCCTCTTCGACGATCACGCCCTCAACAACCTCTGAGCGCGCACCGATGAAGCAGTTGTCTTCGATGATAGTTGGGTTAGCCTGCAGCGGCTCAAGCACGCCGCCGATGCCTACGCCGCCGGAGAGGTGAACGTTTTTACCGATCTGCGCACAGGAGCCAACGGTGGCCCAGGTATCAACCATTGTGCCTTCGTCAACGTAGGCACCGATATTGACGTAGGAGGGCATCAGTACGGTGTTACGGGCGATAAACGCGCCCTGGCGCACGGCTGCCGGAGGAACCACACGGAAGCCCTCTTTCTGGAAGCGCGCTTCGTCGTAGTTGGCGAATTTCATCGGCACTTTATCGAAGTAGCGGCTTTCGGCTCCGTCGATAACCTGGTTATCGTTGATACGGAAAGAGAGCAGCACCGCCTTCTTCAGCCACTGATGCGTTACCCACTGGCCGTCGATCTTCTCTGCGACGCGCAGCGCGCCGGAGTCCAGCAGGGAAATCACCTGGTTTACCGCTTCACGGGTCACGGTATCCACATTCGCCGGCGTGATCTCGGCGCGACGCTCAAAAGCGGACTCAATAACGTTCTGTAACTGCTGCATTGTTAAACTCTTTCCATATAAATAAACACACTACCCTTTATCGTTTGGATTGAGGGCCTCTGTCAACCGTTGTTGCACTTCCTTCTGCAGCACATTATTAAGACCACGCCGGTCGGCGGTAGCGATTATAAATAAATCTTCTACTCGCTCACCAATTGTCGAAATTCTCGCCCCGTGGAGCGAGATGCCAAGATCGGCAAACACCTGGCCGACGCGGGCGAGCAGGCCGGGTTGGTCGAGGGCGATAAGCTCAAGAAAGCTCTTTCTGTCGGTATGGGTCGGCAGGAAGTTGACCTCGGTATCGACGGTAAAGTGGCGCAGCCTCGGCGGCTGGCGGCGCGGCTGCGGCGGCTGCCAGCTGCGCTGGGTAATGGCCTGGATCAGCCCCTGCTGGATCGCTTCGTGACGATCCGGGGAGAGCGGGCTGCCGTCCGGCTCCAGCACGATAAAGGTATCCATCGCCATGCCGTCGCGGGTGGTAAAGATCTGCGCGTCGTGAACGCTCAGATTACGCCGGTCCAGCTCGGCGCAGACGGCGGCAAAGAGGTAGGGCCGGTCAGGGCTCCAGATAAAGATCTCTGTCCCGCCGCGCGTCGCCTGCGGGCTAAGCAGGATCATCGGTTGGCTGAGATCGTGCCGCAGCAGGTGGCGAGCGTGCCAGGCCAGCTGGTTTGGGCTGTGGCGGACAAAGTAGTTCGCCCGGCAGCGCGCCCAGATATGGTGCAGCGCCTCTTCGTTGATGTTGTCCATCCGCAGCAGGGCCAGCGCCTGCAGCTGATGGTGGCGCACGCGTTCGCGCATATCCGGCGTGCTCTGCACTCCCCGACGCAGCTGCTTCTCAGTAGCAAAGTAGAGCTCGCGCAGCAGGCTCTGCTTCCAGCTGTTCCACAGGGTTTCGTTGGTGGCGCAGATATCCGCCACCGTCAGGCAGACCAGGAAGCGCAGGCGATTTTCGGTCTGCACCTCTTCGGCAAACTGCTTGATCACCTCGGGATCCTGAATATCGCGGCGCTGGGCGGTGACGGACATCAGCAGATGCTGACGCACCAGCCAGGCCACCAGCTGTGTCTCCCGCGAGTTGAGACCGTGCAGCTCGGCAAACTTCAGCACGTCCTGCGCGCCGAGCACCGAGTGATCGCCCCCGCGTCCCTTGGCGATATCGTGGAACAGGGCAGCAATTAAGATCAGTTCAGGGTGGCTGAGGCGCGGCCAGAGATCGACGCAGAGAGGATGCTTCTGCCGCGTCTCCTCCTGGGCAAAGCTCTCCAGCTTGAGCAGGACGCGAATAGTGTGTTCATCTACCGTATAGGCGTGGAAGAGGTCGAACTGCATCTGGCCGACAATGTGCGACCACTGGGGCATATAGGCCCACAGCACGCTGTGCCGGTGCATCGGCAGCAGGCCACGGCTCACCGCGCCGGGATGACGCAGCATGCTGAGGAACAGGGTCCGCGCCTCGGGAATATAGCACAGCGGCTGGGTCAGATGGCGGCGGGCGTGGCGCAGGTGACGCAGGGTAGTGGAGTAGATGCCGGTGATGCTGCTGTTACGCACCATCATATAGAACATGCGCAGGATCGCCTGCGGCTCGCGGATGAACAGCGTCTCGTCGCGCAGATCGATCAGCGTGCCGCGCAGCTGGAACTCATCGTCAATGGGGCGGGGCTTCTCGTCGGTGGTCAGCGCCAGAATCGCCTCATCAAAGAGCTGCAGCAGCATCTGGTTCAGCTCGGATACCCGACGGGTAACGCGATAGAAGTCCTTCATCATCTGCTCAACCGGTTCGTTGCCCTCGCCAACGTAGTTGAGCCGCTGGGCGACGCTGAGCTGGCGGTCAAACAGCAGACGGTTGTCGTAGCGGTTAAGCTCCAGGTGGAGGGCGAAGCGAATACGCCACAGCAGGTGCAGGCACTCGTTAAGCTCGTTACGCTCGGCCTGGGTTAAGAAGCCGAAGCCTACCATCTCGCTCAGGGAGGTGGCCCCGAAGTGGCGGCGCGCCACCCACTGAAGGGTATGAATATCCCGCAGGCCGCCGGGGCTGCTCTTAATATCCGGCTCGAGGTTATAGCTGGTGCCGTGGTAGCGCTGGTGGCGCTCGGTCTGCTCGGCGACCTTGGCGGCAAAGAAGGTCTCTGAAGGCCAGAAGCCGTCGCTAAAGATGTGCTTCTGTAGCTCAAGGAAGAGGGCGACGTCGCCAATCAGCAGGCGGGACTCAATCAGGTTGGTGGCCACGGTGAGATCGGCAAGCCCCTCCAGCAGGCACTCTTCCAGGGTGCGCACGCTGTGGCCCACCTCCAGCTTCACGTCCCATAGCAGAGTCAGCAGCTCACCGATCTTCTGCGCCTGTTCGTCCGGGAGCTTTTTACGGCTGAGGATCAGCAGATCGACATCGGAGAGCGGGTGCAGCTCGCCGCGGCCGTAGCCGCCCACCGCCACCAGCGCCGCGTCGCCGTACTCGGCGAAGCCATACTCCACCCACAGGCGCTGCAGGAGCTGATCGATAAATTCGGTCCGGGCTTCAATCAGCTGCTCGGCGGAGAGACCCTGGTCAAAGACGTGGCCCAGCCACTGCTGGAAGGTGTCGATATGCGCCTTGATATCCGCGCAGTTCAGGCTGCTCTGCGGCCAGGAGGAGGGGTTAGCAGGCTGGCCGGGGAGGGAGGGCGCCGTGTGGCTAAACTGTTCTGAAAGAGTGTGGCTCATATCGCGTTGCGCTGCCCCCAATATAAGTAAAAGCTATCGCCATAAAAAAAGCCGGCAATCGCCGGCTTCTTATCATTCATTGTGCGAGAGTATCGCCGGGATGGTGTCATCCTTGCGGAGCGTCATAATTTCGCAGCCGTTATCTGTCACCACAATAGTATGCTCATACTGCGCCGACAAGCTTCGGTCTTTGGTTTTTACCGTCCAGCCATCTTTCATGGTGCGGATACGGTAGTCGCCCGCGTTAACCATCGGCTCGATGGTGAAGGCCATACCGGCCTGCAGCACCACGCCGCCGTCGTCAGCATCATAGTGCAGCACCTGCGGCTCTTCGTGGAAGCCACGGCCAATGCCGTGCCCGCAGTACTCGCGCACCACGGAGAAGCCTTCCGCTTCGACAAACTTCTGGATCGCCGCGCCAAGGGTGCGCAGGCGGATGCCCGGCTTCACCATCTTCAGCGCCAGGTAGAGGCTCTCCTGGGTCACTCGGCAGAGGCGCTCGCCCAGAATGGTCGGCTTGCCAACGATAAACATTTTTGAGGTGTCGCCGTGGAAACCGTCTTTGATCACGGTGACGTCGATGTTAACGATATCGCCATCTTTCAGACGTTTCTCGTCGTCAGGAATACCGTGGCACACCACTTCGTTAATCGAGATGCAAACGGATTTCGGGAAGCCGTGATAGCCGAGGCTGGCGGAGACCGCGTGCTGCTCGTTAACGATGTGATCGTTGCAGATGCGGTCCAGTTCGCCGGTGCTTACGCCCGGTTTAATGTGCGCTTCGATCATCTCCAGCACTTCTGCAGCGAGGCGGCCCGCCACGCGCATTTTTTCGATATCTTCCGGGGTCTTAATTGGGATAGCCATGCATTCTGTCCATCAGCGTCGATGTCATTGACAATAAACGTCATCAACAATAATTGTGTAAGTGCTGTCAATGTTACCAGTCCGAGACATAACCTGCCAAATTGAGAATTCCTGGCAGCACGCTACGCCAACAACTATTGGAGTCCGCGCCGTTTTTATGGTATAAAGCGCGCCGGACTTCCGTTCCTTGTGGAGCGGGGGCCACAAATCTCACTTTGTGTAATAACACACACGTATCGGCACATATTCCGGGGTGCCCTTCGGGGTCGGTAATATGGGATACGTGGAGGCATAACCCCAACTTTTATATAGAGGTTTTAATCATGGCAACTGTTTCCATGCGCGACATGCTCAAGGCTGGTGTTCACTTCGGTCACCAGACCCGTTACTGGAACCCGAAAATGAAGCCGTTCATCTTCGGTGCGCGTAACAAAGTTCACATCATCAACCTTGAGAAAACTGTACCAATGTTCAACGAAGCCCTGGCTGAGCTGAACAAGATCTCTTCCCGTAAAGGTAAGATCCTGTTTGTTGGTACTAAGCGCGCTGCGAGCGAAGCGGTGAAAGAAGCGGCTAACAGCTGCGATCAGTTCTTCGTGAACCATCGCTGGCTGGGCGGTATGCTGACCAACTGGAAAACCGTTCGTCAGTCTATCAAACGTCTGAAAGACCTGGAAACTCAGTCTCAGGACGGTACCTTCGACAAGCTGACCAAGAAAGAAGCGCTGATGCGCACCCGTGAGCTGGAGAAGCTGGAAAACAGCCTCGGCGGTATCAAAGACATGGGCGGCCTGCCGGACGCACTGTTTGTTATCGACGCTGACCACGAGCACATCGCAATCAAAGAAGCAAACAACCTGGGTATCCCGGTATTTGCTATCGTTGATACCAACTCCGATCCGGACGGCGTTGACTTCGTTATCCCAGGTAACGACGACGCAATCCGTGCAGTTAGCCTGTACCTGAGCGCTGTTGCTACTACCGTTCGTGAAGGCCGTTCTCAGGATCTGGCTTCCCAGGCGGAAGAGAGCTTCGTAGAAGCTGAATAATAAGGCACGCTCTCTGAGCCCCTTATTGAGCAGGTAGTACCGAGTTTGGTTAGGGGGCCTGTTTATGGCCCCCTTTTTCACTTTTAAGGCTGTTTGGTTTTGAACCAGGCAGGTCAAATCTTCCGAGGATTTTAGAATGGCTGAAATTACCGCATCCCTGGTAAAAGAGCTGCGCGAGCGTACTGGCGCTGGCATGATGGATTGCAAAAAAGCGCTGACCGAAGCGAACGGCGACATCGAGCTGGCAATCGAAAACATGCGTAAGTCTGGTGCGATCAAAGCGGCGAAAAAAGCAGGTAACGTTGCTGCTGACGGCGTGATCATCACCAAAATCGACGGCAACTACGGCGTGATTCTGGAAGTTAACTGCCAGACCGACTTCGTTGCAAAAGACGCTGGTTTCCAGGCGTTCGCTAACAAGGTTCTGGATGCAGCAGTTGCTGGCAAAGTTACCGACGTTGAAGTGCTGAAAGCACAGTTCGAAGAAGAGCGCGTAGCGCTGGTTGCGAAGATTGGTGAGAACATCAACATTCGCCGCGTTGCTACCCTCGAAGGCGACGTGCTGGGCTCTTACCTGCACGGCGCGCGCATCGGCGTTCTGATCGCGGCTACCGGCGCTGACGAAGAGCTGGTGAAACAGCTGGCAATGCACGTTGCTGCAAGCAAGCCTGAGTTCGTTAAGCCGGAAGACGTGTCTGCTGAAGTGGTAGAGAAAGAGTACCAGGTTCAGCTGGACATCGCCATGCAGTCCGGTAAGCCGAAAGAGATCGCAGAGAAGATGGTTGAAGGCCGCATGAAGAAATTCACCGGCGAAGTCTCTCTGACCGGCCAGCCGTTCGTTATGGATCCGAGCAAAACCGTTGCTCAGCTGCTGAAAGAGCACAACGCTGACGTCACTAACTTCATCCGTTTCGAAGTGGGTGAAGGCATCGAGAAAGTTGAGACTGACTTCGCAGCAGAAGTTGCTGCCATGTCCAAGCAGTCTTAAGTGGTCTGAAAGAAGCCGCCTGAGGGCGGCTTCTTTTTGTATCCAGCGTAAGCTGTATACTACAAACGTTGTATCCGGAATTAACCCCCTCTCAATCGTTGAACGTCTCAGGAAAGAATCATGGCTACCAATGCAAAACCCGTCTATAAACGCATCCTGCTTAAGCTCAGCGGCGAAGCGTTACAGGGCACCGAAGGCTTCGGTATTGACGCAAGCATCCTCGACCGCATGGCTCAGGAGATCAAAGAGCTGGTGGAGTTAGGCATCCAGGTGGGCGTCGTCATTGGTGGTGGTAACCTTTTCCGTGGCGCGGGTCTGGCGAAAGCGGGGATGAACCGCGTAGTGGGCGACCACATGGGTATGCTGGCAACGGTCATGAACGGCCTGGCAATGCGTGATGCGCTCCACCGCGCCTATGTGAACGCCCGCCTGATGTCCGCTATTCCGCTAAATGGCGTGTGTGATAACTACAGCTGGGCTGAAGCTATCAGCCTGCTGCGTAACAACCGGGTGGTGATCCTCTCCGCCGGTACCGGTAACCCGTTCTTTACCACCGACTCCGCAGCCTGCCTGCGCGGGATCGAGATCGAAGCGGACGTGGTGCTGAAGGCGACCAAGGTAGACGGCGTGTTTACTGCCGATCCGGCAAAAGATCCGGCTGCTACCATGTACGATCAGCTGAGCTACAGCGAAGTGCTGGATAAAGAGCTGAAGGTAATGGATCTGGCGGCCTTTACCCTGGCCCGTGACCACAAGCTGCCGATTCGTGTTTTCAACATGAACAAGCCAGGCGCGCTGCGCCGCGTGGTAATGGGTGAAAAAGAGGGCACTTTGATCACGGAGTAATTTCCGTCATCAACAAATAGAGGTAAGATTCCGCTTTAACAGTAAAGCGGTTCTTATCAGACACCTTTTAGCGTGTCAGAGATTAAACGGGGCTATACTTAGCACACCTTTAGGGCGTGCTGGCGTATGGTCTGCCTGAGACAAGTTTTCAAGGATTCGTAACGTGATTAGCGATATCAGAAAAGATGCCGAAGTCCGCATGGAAAAATGCGTTGAAGCATTCAAAACCCAAATCAGCAAAGTGCGCACCGGTCGCGCTTCCCCAAGCCTGCTCGACGGCATCGTAGTGGAGTACTACGGTACCCCGACGCCGCTGCGCCAGCTGGCTAACGTCACCGTTGAAGACTCCCGCACGCTGAAGATCAACGTGTTCGATCGCTCTCTCAGCCCGGCGGTTGAGAAGGCCATCATGGCGTCTGACCTCGGCCTGAACCCAAGCTCTGCCGGCACCGACATCCGCGTTCCGCTGCCGCCGCTGACTGAAGAGCGTCGTAAAGACCTGATCAAAGTGGTGCGTGGCGAAGCCGAAGGCGCGCGCGTGGCGGTCCGTAACGTACGCCGTGATGCCAACGACAAGGTGAAAACGCTGCTGAAAGATAAAGCGATCAGCGAAGATGAAGATCGTCGTTCCCAGGATGACGTGCAGAAGCTGACCGACGCAGCCATCAAGAAAGTGGATGCGGCGCTGGCGGAAAAAGAAGCGGAACTGATGCAGTTCTGATCCCGCGCACGTGATTAAACAAAACGCCGTTCAGAGAAGCCCCACCGGGTTTTTGCTGGCGGCGTTTTGCTATATTGCTCTTCTCCAGCCACCTTTGGACATCTCTCTCTCATGAAGCAGCTCACCCTCCTTGGCTCAACCGGCTCTATCGGTTGCAGTACCCTTGATGTGGTTCGCCACAATCCCGATCGCTTTGCCGTCACGGCGCTGGTTGCCGGCAAAAACGTGGCCCGCATGGCGGAGCAGTGCCTGGAGTTCACGCCGCGCTATGCGGTGATGGATGACGCCGCCTGCGCCCGCGAACTCAACGAGATATTGACCCAGCACGGCAGCCGTACCGAGGTGCTGAGCGGCCAGCAGGCCGCCTGCGACATGGCCGCGCTGGACGAAGTCGATCAGGTGATGGCCGCCATCGTCGGGGCGGCTGGCCTGCTGCCGACCCTGGCGGCGATCCGCGCCGGGAAGCGCGTGCTGCTGGCCAATAAGGAGTCGCTGGTCACCTGTGGCCGCCTGTTTATGGAGGCGGTAAAAGAGAGTGGGGCGCAGCTTCTGCCGGTGGATAGCGAGCACAACGCCATTTTTCAGAGTTTACCGCAACCCTTCCAGCGCAACCTGGGGTACGCTGACCTCGAGCAAAATGGCGTAGCATCCATTCTGCTTACCGGGTCTGGTGGCCCCTTTCGTGAGACGCCGCTGTCTGAACTGGCTGCAATGACGCCGGATCAGGCCTGCCGCCATCCGAACTGGTCAATGGGACGTAAAATCTCCGTTGATTCCGCCACCATGATGAACAAAGGTCTGGAATATATTGAAGCGCGCTGGCTGTTTAACGCCTCTGCCCGCCAGATGGAAGTGCTGATCCATCCCCAGTCGGTGATCCACTCTATGGTGCGATATCAGGATGGCAGCGTGTTAGCGCAGCTGGGTGAGCCGGATATGCGCACGCCTATTGCCCATACGATGGCCTGGCCGGATCGCGTCAGCTCCGGCGTGAAAGCCCTCGATTTTTGCTCGCTCGGCACGTTGAGCTTTGCGGCCCCGGACTATGACCGCTATCCCTGCCTGAAGCTGGCAATGGAGGCGTTTGAACAGGGGCAGGCGGCGACAACGGCGCTGAATGCAGCAAATGAGGTGACGGTTGCCGCATTCCTGGCGTCGCGCATTCGCTTTACCGATATCGCTGCCCTTAATCTATCCGTACTAGAACGTATGGATCTGCGCGAACCGCAGAGCATCGAGGATGTTCTGGCTGTGGACGCGCTGGCCCGCGAGACGGCACTGAAACAGGTGAGCCATCTCGCAAGCCGGTGATATTACTGCCATGAATGGCCGTGATATTTGTTAGCGTTCGGCTTCAGTGATATAGTCTGCGCCACCCGATCGCTGGTCTTAGGGCCGAAGCGGTCAGGTAAGCCGTGGTTTGACACGGCTTTTTTTACGTAAAGGCTTCAGTATTTCTGAGTACCGCTAAATCCTTTTCAGGGACTTAAAACGCGTTATGTTGTCAATGAACCTTCCTTTAAGCGAGAATTTGCCAGCGCATGGCTGCCGCCATGTGGCGATAATTATGGATGGCAATGGTCGCTGGGCAAAAAGACAAGGGAAGATACGAGCCTTTGGACATAAAGCCGGAGCGAAGTCCGTCCGCCGCGCAGTCTCCTATGCTGCGAACCACGGCATTGATGCGCTAACGCTGTATGCTTTTAGCAGTGAGAACTGGAACCGTCCGGCGCAGGAGGTCAGCGCGCTGATGGAGCTGTTTGTGTGGGCGCTGGATAGCGAAGTAAAAAGCCTGCACCGTCACAATGTACGCCTGCGCGTCATCGGTGACACCAGCCGTTTTAACTCACGTCTGCAAGAGCGCATTCGCAAAGCGGAGGCGTTAACCGCGCAAAATAGCGGCCTGACGCTGAATATCGCCGCGAATTATGGCGGACGTTGGGATATTATTCAGGGAGTACAGCAGTTAGCGGTACAGGTACAAGAAGGGCTGTTACGCCCGGACCAAATTGATGAAGAGGCGCTGAGTAAGCAAATCTGCATGCATGAACTGGCTCCAGTGGATTTAGTGATAAGGACAGGGGGGGAGCACCGCATCAGTAACTTTTTGCTGTGGCAAATTGCCTATGCTGAACTTTACTTCACGGATGTTCTTTGGCCTGATTTCGATGAACAAGACTTTGAAGGTGCGCTGCATGCCTTTGCCAATCGAGAGCGTCGTTTCGGCGGCACCGAGCCTGGTGGCGACAAAGCCTGATGGGGGTAGCTTTTGCTGAAGTATCGCCTGATTTCTGCTTTTGTATTAATACCCGTCGTCATTGCGGCGCTATTTTTACTCCCCCCGGTGGGGTTTGCTCTGGTCACGCTCGCGGTCTGTATGCTGGCCGCCTGGGAGTGGGGCCAGCTTAGCGGCTTTACTTCACGCACGCAGCGGGTATGGCTGGCCGTGCTCTGCGGCCTGCTATTGGCGGTGATGCTGTTTACGATCCCGGAGTATCACCACAACGTCCATCAGCCGCTGGTTGAAGGCTCGCTGTGGGCGTCGCTGGGCTGGTGGATCGCCGCGCTGCTGCTGGTGCTGTTCTATCCCGCCTCGGCGGCGCTGTGGCGTCACTCTAAGGCGCTGCGCCTGCTGTTTGGCATTCTGACCATCGTTCCCTTTTTCTGGGGCATGCTGGCGCTGCGGGCCTGGCACTATGACGACAACCACTACAGCGGTGCGCTGTGGCTGCTCTACGTCATGATCCTCGTCTGGGGCGCGGATTCCGGCGCGTACATGTTCGGCAAGCTGTTCGGCAAGCACAAGCTGGCCCCGAAAGTGTCGCCGGGGAAAACCTGGCAAGGCTTTATCGGCGGCCTGTTTACCGCGGCGGTGATCTCCTGGGGCTATGGCGTCTGGGCGAACCTTGAGGTGACGCTCTCTACGCTGCTGATCTGCTCCGTTGTCGCGGCGCTGGCCTCGGTGCTGGGCGACCTTACCGAAAGCATGTTTAAGCGTGAAGCCGGTATCAAAGATAGCGGTCACCTTATTCCAGGACATGGCGGTATTCTCGATCGTATCGACAGCCTGACGGCGGCGGTACCGGTGTTTGCCTGCCTGCTGCTGCTGGTCTTTGGGACGATTTAACGGATGATTTTATGCTGAGCATTCTCTGGAATCTGGCAGCGTTTATTGTTGCGCTGGGCGTGCTGATTACCGTGCACGAGTTTGGCCATTTCTGGGTTGCTCGCCGCTGCGGCGTCCGGGTTGAGCGCTTTTCCATCGGTTTTGGCAAAGCGCTCTGGCGACGCACCGACAAGCAGGGCACCGAGTTTGTTATCGCCCTCATCCCCCTCGGCGGCTATGTCAAAATGCTCGATGAACGCGTCGAGCCGGTTATCCCCGAGCTGCGTCACACCGCCTTCAATAACAAAACCATCGGCCAGCGCGCCGCCGTTATCGCCGCGGGGCCCGTGGCCAACTTCCTCTTTGCTATCTTCGCCTACTGGCTGGTGTTCATCATCGGTGTCCCTGGCGTTCGTCCGGTTGTTGGTGAAATTACGCCCAACTCCATTGCTGCCAGCGCACAAATTGCCCCTAGCATGGAACTTAAAGCCGTTGACGGTATCGAAACGCCAGACTGGGATGCCGTGCGTCTGCAGCTGGTGGATAAAATTGGCGATGAGCAGGCCACCGTCAGCGTAGCGCCTTTCGGCAGCGATAGCCGCCAGCAGAAGACGTTGGACCTGCGCAACTGGGCTTTCGAGCCAGACAAGCAGGATCCGGTGGCATCGCTGGGCATCCAGCCGCGCGGGGCGCAGATTGAATCCGTGCTGGCAGAAGTGCAGTCCGGGTCGGCGGCAAG
This sequence comes from Pseudescherichia sp., assembly GCF_032052675.1. Lineage (NCBI taxonomy): Bacteria > Pseudomonadati > Pseudomonadota > Gammaproteobacteria > Enterobacterales > Enterobacteriaceae > Pseudescherichia > Pseudescherichia sp. The sequence continues at coordinate 24,374 of NZ_DAMBWA010000010.1, read as the reverse complement.
TAAAGCGGGTTTGCAAGCTGGCGATAGGATCGTTAAAGTCGATGGTCAGGCAATCACGCAGTGGATGACCTTTGTGACCCTGGTTCGCGATAATCCGGGTAAGCCATTAGCGCTGGAGATAGAAAGGCAGGGAACTCCCTTGTCTTTAACGCTGATACCAGATACAAAACCGGGTAGCGACAAGGATGAAGGGTTTGCGGGCGTCGTGCCAAAGGTTATCCCGCTGCCGGATGAGTATAAGACAGTACGCCAGTATGGGCCGTTTGATGCCGTTGTCGAAGCCACGGGTAAAACCTGGCAGTTGATGAAGCTCACGGTCAGCATGCTGGGGAAATTGATAACCGGCGACGTCAAACTGAACAACCTCAGCGGGCCGATCTCGATCGCCCAGGGGGCTGGGATGTCTGCGGAGTTTGGGTTGATCTACTACCTGATGTTTCTCGCCTTAATCAGCGTGAACCTGGGGATTATCAACCTGTTCCCTCTACCGGTTTTAGATGGGGGACACCTGCTGTTTTTAGCGATAGAGAAGCTAAAAGGCGGGCCGGTATCCGAGCGGGTTCAAGACTTTAGTTATCGCATTGGCTCAATTCTGCTGGTGCTGTTAATGGGGCTTGCACTTTTCAATGATTTCTCTCGGTTATGAGAGTTAGTTAGGAAGAACGCATAATAACGATGGCGATGAAAAAGTTGCTTATAGCGTCGCTGCTGTTTAGCAGCGCGACCGTATACGGTGCTGAAGGGTTCGTAGTGAAAGATATTCATTTCGAAGGCTTACAGCGTGTCGCCGTTGGTGCGGCCCTCCTCAGTATGCCAGTGCGTCAGGGTGACACGGTGACTGATGAAGACATCAGTAATATTATCCGTGCGCTGTTTGCCACCGGCAACTTCGAGGACGTTCGCGTCCTGCGCGATGGTGATACGCTTCTCGTGCAGGTTAAAGAGCGTCCAACCATTGCCAGCATCACCTTCTCGGGCAACAAGTCCGTAAAAGATGACATGCTGAAGCAGAACCTCGAAGCCTCTGGCGTGCGCGTGGGTGAATCACTCGATCGCACCACCCTGGCCGATATCGAAAAAGGTCTGGAAGATTTCTACTACAGCGTCGGTAAGTACAGCGCCAGCGTGAAAGCGGTCGTTACGCCGCTGCCGCGTAACCGCGTCGACCTGAAGCTGGTCTTCCAGGAGGGCGTCTCCGCCAAAATCCAGCAGATCAACATCGTCGGTAACCATGCGTTCAGTACCGAAGAGCTGATCTCAACCTTCCAGCTGCGTGACGAAGTGCCGTGGTGGAACGTGGTGGGCGATCGCAAATACCAGAAACAGAAGCTGGCAGGCGATCTGGAGACGTTACGCAGCTACTACCTCGATCGTGGCTACGCGCGTTTCAACATCGACTCCACGCAGGTCAGCCTGACGCCGGATAAAAAAGGCATCTACATTACCGTTAACATTACCGAAGGCGATCAGTACAAGCTCTCCGGCGTTGAAGTCAGCGGTAACCTGGCCGGCCACTCCGCCGAAATTGAGAGCCTGACGAAAATTCAGCCGGGCGAGCTCTATAACGGCACCAAAGTGACCAAGATGGAAGACGATATCAAGAAGCTTCTCGGTCGCTATGGCTACGCCTATCCGCGCGTACAGTCTCAGCCTGAGATCAACGACGCAGACAAGACCGTGAAGCTGCACGTCAACGTTGATGCGGGCAACCGCTACTACGTGCGTAAGATCCGCTTTGAGGGTAACGACACCTCCAAAGACGCCGTGCTGCGCCGTGAAATGCGCCAGATGGAAGGCGCGTGGCTGGGCAGCGATCTGGTGGATCAGGGTAAAGAGCGTCTGAACCGTCTCGGCTACTTCGAAACGGTGGATACCGATACCCAGCGCGTTGCAGGCAGCCCGGACCAGGTTGACGTGGTCTACAAGGTGAAAGAGCGTAACACCGGTAGCTTCAACTTCGGTGTCGGCTACGGTACCGAGAGCGGCGTGAGCTTCCAGGTTGGCGTCCAGCAGGATAACTGGCTGGGTACCGGTTACTCGGTAGGGATCAACGGGACTAAGAACGACTACCAGACCTACTCCGAGCTCTCCGTGACCAACCCGTACTTCACCGTTGACGGCGTGAGCCTCGGTGGTCGTATCTTCTACAACGACTTCGAAGCGGATGACGCGGACCTCTCCTCGTACACCAACAAGAGCTACGGCCTTGACGGTACGCTGGGCTTCCCGGTCAACGAGTACAACACCCTGCGCCTCGGCTTAGGCTATGTACATAACGACCTCTCCAACATGGAGCCGCAGGTCGCCATGTGGCGTTATCTCGACTCGGTGGGGCAGAGCGCCAACACCCAGAACAACGATAACGGCTTTAGCGCAGACGACTTTACCGTCAACTACGGTTGGACCTATAACCATCTTGACCGCGGCTACTTCCCGACGGATGGGTCGCGCGTTAACCTGAACGGTAAAGTGACCGTGCCGGGCTCGGATAACGAGTTCTATAAGGTTACCCTCGACACCGCGTCCTACTTCCCGCTGGATGAAGATCACAAGTGGGTGGTGCTGGGCCGTACCCGTTGGGGCTACGGTGACGGCATGGGCGGTAAAGAGATGCCGTTCTATGAGAACTTCTACGCCGGCGGCTCCAGCACCGTGCGTGGCTTCCAGTCCAACAACATCGGTCCGAAAGCGGTCTACTACGGTGGTAACAACCAGGAGAACTGCCAGACGACACAGCCAGGTAGCGTCTGTAAGTCTGATGACGCGGTAGGCGGTAACGCGATGGGCGTCGCCAGCCTGGAAGTGATCACCCCGACACCGTTTGTGAGCGAGAAGTATGCTAACTCGATCCGTACCTCCGTCTTCTGGGATGCGGGTACGGTGTGGGATACTAACTGGGATCCTTCACAGGTCCCCAGCGATATTCCGGACTATAGCGATCCGAGCAACATCCGTATGTCTGCGGGTATTGCACTACAATGGATGTCTCCGCTGGGGCCGTTGGTCTTCTCCTACGCCCAGCCGTTTAAGAAATACGAAGGGGACAAAGCTGAACAGTTCCAGTTTAACATTGGTAAAACCTGGTAATTGTTCTTCGCAACGGAATGCACAGGTAGTGTAGCGCTGATGCAGGCGATCGAGAGGTCGCCTCGCCACGCAAAGAAGGTATCTTCGGATACATTGGGATGGTAAGGAGTTTATTGTGAAAAAGTGGTTAGTAGCTGCGGGTCTCGGTTTAGCGATGGTCACCTCTGCTCAGGCAGCGGACAAAATTGCGATCGTTAACATGAACAGCCTGTTCCAGCAGGTCGCTCAGACTACCGGTGTTTCCAAAACGCTGGAAAACGAGTTCAAAGGCCGCGCCAGCGAACTGCAGAGTCAGGAAAACGATCTGCAGAGCAAAATGCAGCGCCTGCAGCGTGACGGCTCAACGATGAAAGCTTCCGATCGTAGCAAGCTGGAAAAAGACGTTATGTCTCAGCGCCAGGCTTTCTCTCAGAAAGCACAGGCTTTTGAGCAGGATCGTGCGCGTCGTTCCAACGAAGAGCGTGGCAAGCTGGTTAATCGTATCCAGACTGCTGTGAAGAAAGTGGCAGCCGACGAGGGTATCGATCTGGTTGTTGACGCAAATACCGTTGCTTACAACAGCAGTGACGTGAAAGACATCACCGCTGACGTGCTGAAACAGGTTAAATAAGTAATGTCTACAATTCGACTGTCTGATTTAGCTCAACAGTTGGATGCAGAGTTACACGGTGATGGCGATATCGCCATCACCGGCGTTGCGTCCATGCAGTCCGCTAAAGCAGGTCAAATCACCTTCATGGTTAATCCAAAATACCGTGAACATCTGGCGGCTTGCCAGGCCTCTGCTGTCGTGATGACGCAGGACGACCTTCCCTTTGCCCACGGCCCCGCGCTGGTAGTGAAGAACCCCTACCTGACGTATGCCCGGATGGCACAAATTCTAGATACCACGCCGCAGCCGGCACAGGATATCGCCCCCAGTGCGGTAATCGATCCTACGGCTACGCTTGGGCAAAACGTCTCCATCGGCGCAAACGCGGTTATTGAATCAGAGGTTGTGCTGGGCGATAACGTGGTGATTGGCGCAGGCTGCTTCGTGGGGAAAAAGACGAAAATTGGTGCAGGCTCGCGTTTATGGGCCAACGTGACCATTTACCACGAGATTGAGATCGGTGAAAATTGCCTGATTCAGTCCAGCACCGTGATCGGCGCGGACGGCTTTGGCTACGCTAACGATCGTGGCAACTGGGTGAAGATCCCCCAGCTTGGTCGGGTGATCGTCGGTGATCGTGTTGAGATCGGCGCATGTACCACCATTGACCGTGGCGCGCTGGACGACACCATTATTGGCAACGGCGTTATCATTGATAACCAGTGCCAGATTGCACATAACGTCGTGATTGGCGACAATACCGCAGTTGCTGGCGGCGTCATCATGGCGGGCAGTTTAAAAATTGGCCGTTACTGCATGATTGGCGGTGCGAGCGTGATCAACGGTCACATGGAAATCTGCGATAAGGTCACCGTAACGGGCATGGGTATGGTGATGCGTCCCATTACTGAACCGGGCGTCTACTCATCAGGTATCCCGCTGCAACCAAATAAAACCTGGCGAAAAACAGCAGCGCTGGTGATGAATATTGATGACATGAGCAAGCGTCTCAAGGCTCTTGAGCGCAAGGTCGTGCAGCAAGACGAATAATTCATCCGTTTTACGCCCAAACTTCTCGGCCTGACGGCATTAGATTGTCGCGGGCCGTGTTATTATTGCCATTCAGTATTTTTTGACAGGAAGAGTATTTTGACTACTGACACTCATACTCTGCACATTGAAGAGATTTTAGAGCTTCTGCCGCACCGCTACCCGTTTCTGCTGGTTGATCGCGTGCTGGATTTCGAAGAAGGTCGTTTTCTGCGCGCAGTAAAAAATGTTTCGGTTAATGAGCCATTTTTCCAGGGCCATTTCCCTGGTAAACCCATTTTCCCGGGCGTCTTGATTCTGGAAGCGATGGCCCAGGCCACCGGCATTCTGGCATTTAAAAGCGTAGGGAAACTGGAGCCTGGCGAGCTGTACTACTTTGCCGGTATCGATGAAGCCCGCTTCAAACGTCCGGTAGTGCCAGGCGATCAGATGATCATGGAAGTCACGTTTGAGAAAACGCGCCGTGGTCTGACCCGCTTTAAAGGCGTGGCAACGGTCGACGGTAAAGTTGTTTGTGAAGCTACTATGATGTGTGCACGTAGCCGGGAGGCCTGATACGTGATTGATAAAACTGCCTTTGTTCATCCTACCGCCATCGTGGAAGCGGGTGCCGTTATTGGCGCTAACGCCCACATTGGCCCGTTCTGTATTGTTGGACCCCATGTTGAAATTGGTGAGGGTACCGTACTGAAGTCTCACGTTGTCGTTAACGGCCACACTAAAATTGGCCGCGACAACGAGATCTATCAGTTCGCCTCCATCGGTGAAGTGAACCAGGATCTTAAATATGCTGGCGAACCGACCCGGGTGGAAATTGGCGATCGTAACCGCATTCGCGAAAGCGTAACCATTCACCGTGGTACCGAGCAGGGCGGTGGTTTGACGAAGGTGGGCAGCGGTAACCTGCTGATGATCAATGCACACGTTGCGCATGATTGTACGGTAGGGAACAACTGTATCCTCGCTAACAATGCGACGTTAGCGGGCCACGTTTCGGTCGACGATCATGCCATCATCGGTGGCATGACGGCGGTGCACCAGTTCTGCATTATCGGTGCGCACGTGATGGTGGGCGGCTGCTCTGGCGTTGCCCAGGATGTGCCGCCGTACGTGATTGCCCAGGGCAACCACGCCACGCCGTTCGGGGTGAATATCGAAGGGCTGAAACGTCGCGGCTTCAGCCGAGAGGCGCTGATCGCCATTCGCAACGCCTACAAGCTGCTCTACCGCAGCGGTAAGACGCTGGAAGAGGCGAAGCCTGAGATCGCTGAGCTGGCGGAAGCGCACCCGGAAGTGCGCGCGTTTACCGAGTTCTTTGAGCGCTCGACGCGGGGCCTGATCCGTTAATGGTTGACGATCGTCCGCTTACGATTGCCCTGGTCGCCGGAGAAACCTCCGGCGATATTCTTGGTGCCGGTCTTATCCGTGCGCTCAAGCAGCGCGTGCCTAACGCCCGCTTTGTCGGCGTAGCTGGCCCGCTGATGCAGGCCGAGGGCTGCGAGGCCTGGTATGAGATGGAAGAGCTGGCGGTGATGGGCATCGTTGAGGTGCTGGGCCGTCTGCGCCGCCTGCTGCATATCCGCGCCGATCTGACGCGCCGCTTTACCGCCCTTAAGCCGGACGTCTTTGTCGGCATCGACGCCCCGGATTTCAATATTACCCTCGAGGGTAACCTCAAACAGCAGGGTATTAAAACGATTCACTACGTCAGCCCCTCCGTCTGGGCCTGGCGACAGAAACGCGTTTTCAAAATAGGCAGATCCACCGATCTGGTGCTGGCCTTTCTGCCTTTCGAAAAAGCGTTTTATGACCGCTTTAACGTGCCGTGCCGTTTTATCGGCCATACGATGGCGGACGCCATGCCGCTGGATCCCGATAAAAAGGCCGCGCGCGACGCCCTCGGGCTCTCGCACGACGCCCACTGTCTGGCGCTGCTGCCCGGCAGCCGCGGCGCGGAAGTGGAGATGCTCAGCGCTGACTTCCTGCGCACCGCGCAGATCCTGCGCCAGCGCTACCCCGATTTAGAGGTAGTGGTGCCGCTGGTCAATGCGAAGCGTCGGGAGCAGTTTGAGCGTATTAAAGCCGAGGTTGCACCGGATCTGGTGGTGCATCTGCTGGACGGCAAAGGCCGCGAGGCGATGGTGGCCAGCGACGCCGCACTGCTGGCCTCCGGCACCGCCGCGCTGGAGTGCATGCTGGCAAAATGCCCGATGGTGGTTGGCTATCGCATGAAACCGTTCACCTTCTGGCTGGCAAAAAGGCTGGTGAAGACCGACTACGTCTCGCTGCCTAACCTGCTCGCCGGGCGCGAGCTGGTGAAAGAGCTGCTGCAGGACGAGTGCCAGCCGCAGCTGCTGGCCGATGCGCTGCTGCCGCTGCTGGCCCGGGGCAACACCAGCCATGCCATGCATGACACCTTCCGTGAGCTGCATCAGCAGATCCGCTGCAATGCAGATGAACAGGCGGCGGATGCTGTGCTGGAGCTAGCAAAATGAATGAATTTATTTATCCACACCACCACCTTGTGGCGGGTGTGGATGAGGTGGGCCGTGGCCCGCTGGTCGGCGCGGTCGTTACGGCGGCGGTGATCCTCGACCCCGCCAGGCCTATTATCGGCCTCAACGACTCCAAAAAACTGAGTGAAAAACGGCGTCTGGCGCTGTTTGCTGAGATTCAGGAAAAGGCGCTATGCTGGAGTCTGGGCCGCGCCGAGCCGCATGAAATTGACGAGCTGAACATTCTGCACGCGACCATGCTGGCGATGCAGCGCGCCGTGGCCGGGCTATCCGTTGTTCCCGAATACGTGCTGATCGACGGTAACCGCTGTCCGGCTCTGCCTATGCCATCAATGGCGGTGGTGAAAGGCGATAGCCGGGTGGCGGAAATTAGCGCCGCCTCCATTATTGCCAAAGTCACGCGCGATGCCGAAATGGCCGCGCTTGACCTGACGTTCCCTCAATATGGCTTTGCGCAGCATAAAGGGTATCCGACCGCTTTCCACCTGGAGAGACTGGCGGAGCACGGCGCGACAGAGCATCACCGGCGTAGCTTTGCGCCAGTAAAACGCGCGCTGGGGCTGGTCTCCTGATTGCTGCACATTAAGTAAAGCGGAAGCTAAATACACTATGGCTGAACCACGTTACGTGCACCTGCGGGTGCACAGCGACTACTCCATGATCGATGGGCTGGCTAAGACCGGGCCGCTGGTGAAAAAGGCGGCCGCGTTGGGTCAGCCTGCGCTGGCGATCACCGATTTTACCAACCTCTGCGGTCTGGTTAAGTTCTACGGAACGGGCCACGGGGCAGGGATTAAGCCAATCGTCGGGGCGGATTTTCACGTCCAGAGCGATATCATGGGCGACGAGTTTACCCAAATTACGGTGCTCGCCGCCAACAACACCGGCTACCAAAATCTGACGCTGCTCATCTCTCGCGCCTACCAGCGTGGCTACGGCGCGCTGGGGCCGTGGATCGACCGGGAGTGGCTGGCGGAGCTGAACGAGGGGCTGATCCTGCTCTCCGGCGGACGCATGGGCGACGTAGGCAAAAGCCTGCTGCGCGGCAACGCGGCGCTGGTGGATCAGTGCGTAAGCTTCTACGAGACCCACTTCCCGGATCGCTTCTACCTGGAGCTGATCCGTACCGGCCGTCCTGACGAAGAGAGCTACCTGCACGCGGCGGTTGAGCTGGCCCAGGAGCGTGGTCTGCCGGTAGTGGCGACCAACGACGTCCGCTTTATCGACAGCGGCGATTTTGACGCCCACGAAATTCGCGTTGCTATTCACGACGGCTTTACCCTCGACGATCCCAAGCGTCCGCGCCTCTATTCGCCGCAGCAGTATATGCGCAGCGAAGAGGAGATGTGCGAGCTCTTCTCCGACATCCCGGAAGCGCTGGAGAACAGCGTCGAGATTGCCAAGCGCTGCAACGTCACCGTGCGTCTCGGCGAATACTTCCTGCCGCAGTTCCCTACCGGCGAGATGACCACGGAAGATTTCCTGGTGCTGAAGTCGAAGGAGGGGCTGGAGGAGCGTCTGGAGTTCCTCTTCCCGGACCCGGCGGTGCGCGCCGAGAAGCGCCCTGAGTATGACGAGCGCCTCGACGTTGAGCTGAAGGTCATCAACCAGATGGGCTTCCCTGGCTACTTCCTGATCGTTATGGAGTTTATCCAGTGGTCGAAGGATAACGGTGTCCCGGTAGGGCCGGGCCGTGGTTCCGGCGCCGGCTCGCTGGTGGCCTACGCGCTGAAGATCACCGACCTCGATCCGCTGGAGTTTGACCTGCTGTTCGAACGCTTCCTGAACCCGGAGCGTGTTTCGATGCCTGACTTCGACGTTGACTTCTGCATGGAGAAACGCGACCAGGTTATCGACCACGTGGCGGAGATGTACGGGCGCGAGGCGGTATCACAGATCATCACCTTCGGTACGATGGCGGCGAAAGCGGTGATCCGCGACGTGGGTCGCGTGCTGGGTCACCCCTACGGCTTTGTGGACCGCATCTCCAAGCTGGTGCCGCCGGATCCGGGCATGACCCTGGCGAAAGCCTTTGAGGCCGAGCCGCAGCTGCCGGAGATCTACGAGGCCGATGAAGAGGTCAGAGCCCTCATCGACATGGCGCGCAAGCTGGAAGGGGTAACGCGTAACGCCGGTAAGCACGCTGGTGGGGTAGTGATCGCGCCGACCAAAATTACTGATTTTGCGCCGCTCTACTGTGACGAAGCCGGACAGCATCCGGTGACCCAGTTCGATAAGAACGACGTCGAGTATGCGGGGTTGGTGAAATTCGACTTCCTCGGCCTGCGTACGCTGACGATCATCGACTGGGCGCTGAAGATGATCAACCCGCGCCGGGCAAAGCAGGGGCTGGAGCCGATCGATATCGCTGCGATCCCTCTCGACGACAAGAAAAGTTTTGATATGCTGCAGCGCTCGGAAACCACCGCGGTCTTCCAGCTTGAATCCCGCGGCATGAAGGATCTGATTAAACGCCTGCAGCCTGACTGCTTCGAAGATATGATCGCGCTGGTGGCCCTGTTCCGTCCCGGTCCGTTGCAGTCGGGGATGGTGGACAACTTTATCGACCGTAAGCACGGTCGGGAAGAGATCTCCTATCCGGACGTGCAGTGGCAGCACGAGAGCCTGAAGCCGGTGCTGGAGCCGACCTACGGCATCATCCTCTATCAGGAGCAGGTGATGCAGATTGCCCAGGAGCTCTCCGGCTATACGCTGGGCGGCGCGGACATGCTGCGTCGTGCAATGGGTAAGAAGAAGCCGGAAGAGATGGCCAAGCAGCGCTCGGTCTTTGAAGACGGGGCGAAAAAGAACGGCGTCGACGGCGAGCTGGCGATGAAAATCTTCGATCTGGTGGAGAAATTCGCCGGCTACGGATTTAACAAATCGCACTCCGCCGCCTATGCTTTGGTGTCGTATCAGACGCTGTGGCTAAAGGCCCACTATCCCGCTGAGTTTATGGCGGCGGTGATGACGGCGGATATGGACAACACCGAGAAGGTGGTTGGGCTGGTGGATGAGTGCTGGCGGATGGGGTTAAAGATCCTGCCGCCGGATATTAACTCCGGGCTGTACCATTTTCACGTTAACGACGACGGCGAAATTGTCTACGGGATCGGTGCCATCAAGGGCGTAGGTGAAGGTCCGATTGAAGCCATTCTGGAGGCCCGGAATAAAGACGGCTACTTCCGCGAGCTGTTTGACCTTTGCGCCCGCACCGACACCAAAAAGCTTAACCGTCGGGTGCTGGAGAAGCTGATTATGTCCGGGGCGTTTGACCGCCTCGGGCCGCACCGCGCCGCGCTAATGAACTCGCTGAACGATGCGCTAAAAGCCGCCGATCAGCATGCTAAGGCAGAGGCAATTGGTCAGGCGGATATGTTCGGCGTGCTGGCGGAGGAGCCGGCGCAGATTGAGCAGTCCTACGCCAACTGCCAGCGCTGGCCGGAGCAGGTGGTGCTGGACGGGGAACGTGAGACGTTGGGGCTCTACCTGACGGGTCACCCGATTACCCAGTATTTAAAAGAGATTGAGCGCTATGTCGGCGGGCTTCGGCTCAAAGACATGCACCCGACAGAGCGTGGTAAGATCACCACCGCTGCGGGGCTCGTTATTGCGGCGCGGGTTATGGTCACCAAGCGCGGCAATCGTATCGGTATCTGTACGCTGGATGACCGTTCCGGCCGTCTGGAGGTGATGTTATTCACCGACGCGCTGGATAAATACCAGCAATTGCTGGAAAAAGACCGCATACTCATCGTCAGCGGACAGGTCAGCTTTGATGACTTCAGCGGGGGGCTTAAAATGACCGCCCGCGAAGTGATGGACATTGACGAAGCCCGGGAAAAATATGCTCGCGGGCTTGCTATCTCGCTGACGGACAGGCAAATTGATGACCAGCTTTTAAACCGACTCCGTCAGTCTCTGGAACCCCACCGTTCGGGAACTATTCCAGTGCATCTCTACTATCAGAGAGCGGATGCGCGCGCCCGGTTGCGCTTTGGTGCAACGTGGCGTGTCTCTCCGAGCGATCGTTTACTTAACGATCTGCGTGGCCTGGTTGGCCCGGAGCAGGTGGAACTGGAGTTTGACTAATACAGGAATACTATGAGTCTGAATTTCCTTGATTTCGAACAGCCGATCGCCGAGCTGGAAGCGAAAATCGATTCCCTGACGGCCGTGAGCCGCCAGGATGAAAAACTGGATATTAACATCGACGAAGAGGTGCATCGTCTGCGCGAAAAAAGCGTAGAGCTGACGCGCAAAATCTTTGCCGATCTCGGCGCATGGCAGGTGGCGCAACTGGCGCGTCACCCACAGCGTCCGTACACCCTGGATTATGTCCGCCTGGCGTTTGATGAGTTCGACGAGCTGGCCGGTGACCGCGCCTTCGCTGACGATAAAGCTATCGTTGGCGGTATCGCGCGTCTGGACGGGCGTCCGGTGATGATCATTGGTCATCAGAAAGGGCGTGAAACCAAAGAGAAGATCCGCCGTAACTTTGGCATGCCGGCGCCGGAAGGCTATCGCAAAGCGCTGCGCCTGATGGAGATGGCCGAGCGTTTCAACATGCCGATCATCACCTTTATCGACACCCCGGGTGCTTATCCTGGCGTGGGCGCAGAAGAGCGCGGCCAGTCTGAAGCGATTGCCCGCAACCTGCGTGAGATGTCGCGTCTGAACGTGCCGGTGATCTGCACCGTTATCGGTGAAGGCGGCTCCGGCGGCGCGCTGGCTATCGGCGTGGGCGACAAAGTCAACATGCTGCAGTACAGCACCTACTCGGTGATCTCTCCGGAAGGCTGTGCGTCCATTCTGTGGAAGAGCGCTGATAAAGCGCCGCTGGCTGCAGAAGCGATGGGCATCATCGCCCCGCGCCTGAAAGAGCTGAAGCTGATCGACTCCATTATTCCAGAGCCGCTGGGTGGCGCGCACCGCAACCCGGAGACAATGGCCGCGTCGCTGAAGGCGCAGCTGCTGGAAGATCTGGCCGATCTGGACGTGCTGAGCAAAGATGAGCTGCGTGACCGTCGTTACCAGCGCCTGATGAGCTACGGCTACGCCTGATTTCTGTAAAACGCCGGGCGGTGCTCACGCTTGCCCGGCCTACAAAACCTCTTCGCCTCAACTATGCTTACCTGTGAATTCGCACGGAGGTAAGCATTGAATATCATCGCCATCATGGGGCAGCAGGGCGTTTTTTATAAAGACGAGCCCCTCAAAGAGCTTCACCTTGCGCTGGAGCAGCAGGGTTTCCAGCTCATCTACCCCACCAGCAGCAACGACCTGTTAAAACTCATCGAACACAACCCGCGTATCTGCGGCGTCATCTTTGACTGGGACCAGCACGGCCTGGATCTGTGCAGTGATATTAACCAGCTTAATGAGTATCTGCCGCTCTACGCCTTTGTCAATACCCACTCAACGATGGACGTCAGCGCCCACGAAATGCGTATGGCGCTGTGGTTTTTTGAGTATGCGCTGGGCGTAGCCGACAGCATCTCGACGCGTATCCGCCAGTATACCAACGAGTATCTGGACCACATTACGCCGCCCTTTACCCGCTCGCTTTTCACCTACGTGAAAGAGGGCAAGTACACCTTCTGTACCCCCGGACACATGGCCGGTACCGCCTACCAGAAAAGCCCGGTGGGCTGCCTGTTCTATGACTTTTTCGGCGGCAACACCCTGAAGGCCGACGTCTCGATCTCCGTGACCGAGCTGGGATCCCTGCTCGATCACACCGGCCCACACCTGGAGGCCGAGGAGTATATCGCCCGTACCTTTGGTGCCGAGCAGAGCTACATGGTGACCAACGGCACCTCGACCTCCAACAAGATTGTTGGCATGTACGCCGCGCCTGACGGCAGCACGCTGCTTATCGATCGCAACTGCCACAAGTCGCTGGCCCACCTGCTGATGATGAGTGACGTGGTGCCGATCTGGCTCAAGCCCGGACGCAACGCGCTGGGTATCTTAGGCGGTATTCCCCGCCGCGAGTTTAGCCATGAGAGCATTACAGAGAAGGTGGCGGCGACGCACGGTGCCAGCTGGCCGGTTCACGCAGTGATCACCAACTCCACCTATGACGGGCTGCTCTACAATACCAACTGGATCAAGGAGACCCTGGACGTGCCGTCGATTCACTTCGATTCGGCATGGGTGCCCTACACCAACTTCCACCCCATCTATGAGGGCAAGAGCGGTATGAGCGGCGACCGCGTGCCGGGCAAGGTCTTCTTTGAAACCCAGTCAACGCACAAGATGCTGGCCGCCTTCTCCCAGGCATCACTGATCCACGTTAAGGGCGAATATGACGAAGAGACCTTTAACGAAGCTTACATGATGCATACCACCACTTCGCCAAGCTATCCGCTGGTGGCCTCTATCGAGACGGCCGCGGCGATGCTGCGGGGCAATCCGGGTCGGCGGCTGATCAACCGCTCCGTCGAGCGTGCGCTTCACTTCCGTAAAGAGGTGCAGCGGCTGAAAGACGAGGCGGAGGGCTGGTTCTTCGATATCTGGCAGCCGGAGGATATTGACCAGGCCGACTGCTGGCCGGTTGCGCCGGGCGAGGCGTGGCACGGCTTCCGCGAGGCGGATGCCGACCATATGTTCCTCGATCCGGTCAAGGTCACGATCCTGACGCCGGGCATGGACGAGCAGGGCAACATGGCGGAGGAGGGGATCCCCGCCGCGCTGGTCGCGAAATTCCTCGACGAGCGCGGCGTGGTAGTAGAGAAAACCGGCCCCTATAACCTGCTGTTCCTGTTTAGTATCGGCATCGATAAAACCCGGGCGATGGGGCTGCTGCGCGGCCTGATGGAGTTTAAGCGCGCCTACGATCTCAACCTGCGGGTGAAGAACATGCTGCCGGATCTCTACGCCGAGGATCCCGATTTCTACCGCAACATGCGCATTCAGGATCTGGCCCAGGGGATCCACAAGCTGATCTGCCAGCATGAGCTGCCGCGCCTGATGCTCCAGGCCTTCGACGTGCTGCCGCACATGATCATGACCCCGCACCAGGCATGGCAACTCCAGGTGAAAGGCGAAGTGGAGACCGTAGAGCTGGAGGCGCTGGTAGGACGCGTCTCCGCCAATATGATCCTGCCGTATCCGCCGGGCGTCCCGCTGCTGATGCCTGGAGAGATGATCACCGAGCGCAGCCGGGCGGTGCTCGATTTCCTCTTGATGCTCTGCGCCATCGGCCGCCACTATCCCGGTTTTGAAACGGATATCCACGGTGCGAAGCGCGATGAGGATGGCGTTTACCGGGTAAGGGTCTTAAAACAGACGTGACCCCCTTGCGCAGGGATGCGCAGCGTCGTAACGTTGGCATGAAAAAAGGAGGGGTTATGCTAGGTTTAAAAAAGGTTCACCACATCGCAATCATTGCGACGGATTATGCAAAGAGCAAAGCGTTTTACTGCGATATTTTAGGTTTTACCCTGCAAAGTGAGGCCTATCGTGAAGAGCGGGACTCCTGGAAGGGCGACCTGGCGCTGAACGGCGAGTACGTGATTGAACTTTTCTCCTTTCCTTTCCCGCCCGCGCGGCCCAGCCGCCCCGAGGCCTGCGGCCTGCGCCATCTGGCCTTCAGCGTGGACGACGTTGAGCGGGCGATAACCCATCTGCAACAGCACGGCGTAGAGTGTGAGCCGGTGCGCATCGACCCCTTCACCGGCAAGCGCTTCACCTTCTTTAGCGATCCCGACGGTCTGCCGCTGGAGCTCTACCAGCAGGAATGACACCTTCAACGCTTATGCAAAGCCTGCACGCCCGCCGTCGGTTTCTGGTGGCGTTTAGCGGCGGGCTGGACTCTACCGTGCTGCTGCACCAGCTGGTGCAGTGGCGCATCCAGCAGCCTGACGTTTCTCTGCGGGCGATCCACGTTCATCATGGGCTAAGCCCCAACGCCGATGCGTGGGTCACTCACTGCCAGCAGGTATGCCGCCAGTGGGATGTGCCGCTGAGCGTCATTCGCGTGACGCTGGCGGAGGAGGGGATGGGCATTGAAGCCCAGGCGCGTAAGGCGCGCTATCGGGCCTTTGCCGAGGCGCTGCTGCCCGGGGAGGCGCTGGTGACCGCTCAACATCAGGATGACCAGTGCGAAACGTTGCTGCTGGCGCTGAAACGCGGCAGCGGTCCGGCGGGGCTGGCGGCGATGCCTGCCGAGCTGCCCTTTCACGGCACCCAGCTGCTGCGTCCGCTGCTCAATGAAACCCGCGAGGCGCTGGAGCAGTGGGCCTGTGCCCATCGGCTGAGCTGGATCGAAGATGAGAGTAATCAGGACGCCAGCTACGATCGCAACTTTATCCGCCTGGAGGTTTTGCCCCTGCTGAAGCAGCGCTGGCCGCACTTTGCCAACGCAGCGGCGCGCAGCGCGGCGCTGTGCGGCGAGCAGGAGCAGCTTCTGGACGAGCTGCTGGCAGACGAGCTGGCGAGCGTGGTCAGCATAGAGGGGGCATTAGCCGTTGCGCCCTTGATGACCATGAGCGCTAATCGCCGGGCGGCGCTTATCCGCCGCTGGCTGAGCGGGCAGGGTGCGCCGATGCCGTCGCGGGATCTGCTGACCCGCATCTGGCAGGAGGCGATCCTCGCTCGGGAAGATGCATCCCCGCGTCTGGTGCTGGGATCCCATGAGATCCGCCGCTTTCAGGGGCAGCTCTGGTGGGTGAAAAGCACACCAGGCCAGCGGCAAACCGTTATCTCCTGGCCCGCGACATCGGTGCCGTTGACGCTGCCCGCCGGGCTGGGAGAATTGACGCTGGTGCCGGGGGGCGATATTCGCCCTCCGCAGCCAGATGAGCCGGTAACGGTGCGCTTTCATGCGCCGGGGATGCTGCATATTGCCGGGCGTCACGGCGGGCGCAAGCTGAAAAAAATCTGGCAGGAGCTGGGAGTTGCCCCCTGGCTACGGGACACCACGCCCATCCTCTTTTACGGCGAAACGCCGATCGCGGCGGCGGGGCAGTTTGTGACGCAGGCAGGGCTGGCGGAAAACGCTGAGGGGCTACGGCTGACGTGGCGGAGATAACGGGCAGCATGCTGCCCGCTGGAACAGGTTCAGGATTCGCTCACCACAACGGTGCCGATATCCGGGTGGCTAAAGCTGGCAATTTTGTCGAGACGGAGCTCACGCGTTTCACCCGCTGCATCGACAAGCAGGTATTCAACGTTCTTTCGCGAGACTAAATCGCTGGCTTTGCCCTTGAGCTCTTCGCCATCTTTTAGCGTCAGCGTCAGTAACAGATGATGCTGGCAGGCGAGTTCAAGGTTGTCATAGTCATCGCAGTTGATGGGTTGATACGTTTCATTCATTGACATAATCGCTCACCAGTAAGTTCGCGGCAGCATAGGCTGCCTTTTCCCTGACGGGCTCAGGAAGCACATCATCCGATGCCACTTCATTGAGCGCTTTTAATACGCAACCCAGCGCATCCGGGATATACCCTACGTCTCCGCTGGCAATTTCCGCATACCGCTTGCGTATTAACTCACAATAATTGTCCACATGCCCTCCTGTCAGTGTACTGACTTCACCGTGGGATGTAAGTTTAAGCCTACGAAGATTAACTCTGTTTAGCAAGGTGACTATACCATACTCATCCCGGCAATATCAGCGGACTGAATGTTTGCTACAATAGCCGCTATTTTGCGAAGAGACGATAACATGGCATTAAAAGCAACGATTTATAAAGCGACGGTGAACGTGGCCGACCTGGACCGTAACCAGTTTCTTGATGCCACCCTGACCCTGGCGCGCCACCCTTCTGAGACTCAGGAGCGCATGATGCTGCGCCTGCTGGCGTGGATCAAATTTGCCAACGAGCGCTTGCAGTTTACCCGTGGGCTGAGCGCGGAGGACGAGCCGGAAGCCTGGCTGCGCAACGATCATCTGGGGATCGATCTGTGGATTGAGCTGGGGCTGCCGGAGGAGCGCCGCATCAAAAAAGCCTGCACCCAGTCGAAAGAGGTGGCGCTCTTTACCTACAACAGCCGGGCGGCGCAGGTCTGGTGGCAGCAGAACCAGAGCAAGCTGGCTGGATTCAGTAACCTGAGCATCTGGTATCTCGATGATGAGCAGCTGGCACAGCTGAGCGCCTTTGCCTCCCGCACTATGGCATTACAGGCCACCATTCAGGATGGCGCAATCTGGCTCTCCGACGCGGAGAACAATCTGGAGATCCATCTGACAACCTGGCAGAGCGCGGCATGATTGAGATTTCACGCAGCGTTGCCATTCCTGATAATGAAATCGAGCTGACCGCCATTCGCGCCCAGGGCGCGGGTGGTCAGCACGTGAATAAAACCTCTACGGCGATCCACCTGCGCTTCGATATCAAAGCCTCCAGCCTGCCGGATGCGTACAAAGAGCGCCTGCTGGCGGCGAGCCACCATCTGATTACTGGCGACGGCATGGTAGTGATCAAGGCTCAGGAGTACCGCAGCCAGGAGATGAACCGCGAAGCGGCGCTGGCCCGTCTGGTGTCGCTGATTCAGGAGCTGATGGTGGAGCAGAAGAGCCGTCGTCCTACGCGCCCGACGCGGGCATCAAAAGAGCGGCGTCTGGCAACCAAATCACAAAAGTCGTCGGTAAAGGCGATGCGCGGCAAGGTGCGGGGCGGGGAGTAGAATCTGCCCGGCAGGCTTGCCGGGCAGAGCAGGGCTTAGCCTTTGATGGCTTTCACCAGGTAGTTGAGAATGTCGCCGGTCTTAATCAGCTGCTTCTCACCGTTGCGACGGTATTTGTATTCGATATCGTCGCTGTCGAGGTTGCGGTCGCCGATCACGATGGTGTGCGGAATACCGATCAGCTCCATATCAGCAAACATCACGCCCGGACGCTCTTTACGATCGTCCATCAGCACCTCAATCCCCTGCGCGTTCAGCTCAGCGTAGAGCTTCTCGGCCAGCTCCTGCACGCGGAAGGATTTGTGCATGTTCATCGGCAGAATGGCAACCTGGAACGGCGCAATCGCATCCGGCCAGACGATACCGCGCTCGTCGTGGTTCTGCTCAATGGCCGCCGCCACTACGCGGGTCACGCCGATACCGTAGCAGCCCATCGTCAGGATCTGGTTACGGCCATCTTCACCCTGGACTGACGCTTTCAACGCTTCAGAGTATTTGGTGCCCAGCTGGAAGATATGACCCACTTCGATGCCGCGCTTGATCATCAGCGTACCCTGGCCGTCCGGGCTTGGATCGCCAGCAACCACGTTACGGATATCTGCCACTTCTGGGGTCGCCACATCACGATCCCAGTTGATGCCGAAGTAGTGCTTGCCGTCGACGTTGGCGCCCGCAGAGAAGTCGCTCATCACGGCAACGGTACGGTCGATAATCACCGGGATCGGCATGTTCACCGGGCCGAGGGAGCCAGGACCGGCGTTGACGATAGCGCGGATCTCAGCTTCGGTAGCGAAGGTCAGCGGGCTGGCAACCTGCGGCAGCTTCTCTGCTTTCACTTCGTTCAGCTCATGATCGCCACGCACCAGCAGGGCGACCAGCGGATAAGCACTGCCCTCTACCGCTTTTACCAGCAGGGTCTTAACGGTCTTCTCAATTGGCAGGTCAAACTGCTCAACCAGCTCGGCGATGGTTTTCGCGTTCGGCGTATCGACCAGGGTCATCTCCTGAGTGGCCGCCGCGCGCGCTTCTTTCGGTGCCAGCGCTTCGGCAAACTCGATGTTGGCCGCGTAGTCAGAGCTGTCGGAGAAGATCACGTCATCTTCACCGCTCTGGGCCAGCACCTGGAACTCGTGCGAGGCGCTGCCGCCGATAGAGCCGGTATCCGCCTGCACGGCACGGAAGTCGAGATCCATGCGGCTGAAGATTTTGCTGTAGGCAGCATACATCGCGTCGTAGGTCAGCTGCAGGGATTCCTGTGAGGTATGGAAAGAGTAGGCGTCTTTCATCAGGAACTCACGGGAACGCATCACGCCAAAGCGCGGACGCACTTCGTCACGGAACTTGGTCTGGATCTGATAGAAGTTCAGCGGCAGCTGCTTGTAGGAGCTCAGCTCGTTACGGATCAGATCGGTAATGACCTCTTCATGCGTCGGGCCGAGAACAAACGGGCGCTCGCCACGGTCGGCAATGCGCAGCAGCTCCGGACCGTACTGCTCCCAGCGACCGCTCTCCTGCCACAGATCAGCGGGCTGAACCACCGGCATTAACACCTCGATCGCACCGGCGTTATTCATCTCTTCACGCACGATGTTTTCGACTTTTTTCAGAACGCGCACGCCGGTCGGCAGCCAGGTGTATAACCCGGAGGCCAGCTTGCGGATCAACCCGGCGCGCAGCATCAGCTGGTGGCTGATCACTTCGGCGTCGGCTGGTGTCTCCTTCAGTGTGGAGAGCAGATATTGGCTAGTACGCATGTTATTACGATTCCATTTGGACGAGGGGTACAGGCCCAAAGCGGGCCCGACACAAAAAAAAGTGATTCAGTTTACCAGCGAGACCGCCATGTCAAAAGAGAGCGGGCAGAATTTACCGCGCTTCCAGCGCAAAGACCTCAAAGCCCGCGTCGGTCACCCGCCAACGGACGTTGAAATCGAGCAGCCAGACGGCGTACTCCTTGCCTGCCTCTTCCTGCTGGCGATAGGCGGGACGAGGATCCTGGGCCAGAACCTCGACGATAAACTGTCTGAGATGCGGATAGCGTCCCTCAAGCGTCGGCAGGCTCTGGGCAAGCTCGGGGGTAAAGCTCACCGGCATGGTAGCCTGCGGTGCCTGTTGGGCGTAGCTGGCTTTCGCCTCCGGCAGCGCCTCGGCAAAGGGCAGATAGGGTTTGATATCCACTACCGGCGTGCCGTCTACCAGATCGAGGCTGCCCAGGTCGAGGATCACCTGTTCACCCTGGCAGCGGATGCCCTTTAGCTCTACCAGCGACATGCCAATGGGGTTCGGGCGAAACGTCGAGCGGGTCGCAAACACCCCCATTCTGGCGTTGCCGCCGAGCCGGGGAGGGCGCACCGTGGGCCGCCAGCCGCCCTCCATCGTTTGATGGAAAACAAACAGCAGCCAGAGGTGGCTAAACGCCTCCAGCCCGCGCACCGCATCGGCCTGGTTATAGGGGGCGATGAGATGAAGCTCACCGCCGCCGCTTTTCACCAGCCCCGGCTGGCGCGGAACGGCAAACTTCTCTTTATAGGGGGAACGAATAACGCCTATCTGCGCAAACTGAAAGGTGCTCATTTCGCCGAAACGTTAAGCGCCGAACCGATGCACACGGCCTGGCGGTAGCAGCCCGGCGTACCGCTGGTCACTTCGCAGCTGTGCTGAAGTACCGCATTGGCTTTCATTTTGGCCGCGTTGATCTGCATACGTTTGCGGGCGGTTGGAATGTTCGGCGGAGAGTCCTGGTTGCTTGCCTGGCAGGAGTCACCGGAGACCTCACCCAGATCGCGGAACGTTTTACCGATCAGCTCTTCTGGATTGGTGATGACTCTGACCGGGGCCGGAGGGGACACTTTCGCTTTCACTGGCTCCGCTTTTGGCGGCGTTGCTGCGTTGCTTTGAACGGGTTCGACGGGAGATCTGCTTAGCATGGAGCAGCCGCTGAGCATGAGTGCCAGTAAACAGATCGGTAAAGCACGCATAGTATTTCCTCAATGAGTGATCAAATTGTCAGTTATTGAACCAGTTGCCTGCATAAATGACAAGGCGGGCTTGCGCCCGCCCTGAATGATATTACACCGAGGAGAGATTACCAGCCTTTAACAGCGCCGCCGTTAAAGACCTTGTTCGCCGCCTGGTCAACTTCATCAGACTGGTAGGCCTGAACGAATTTCTTCACGTTTTCCGCGTCTTTATTGTCTTCGCGGGTTACGATCATGTTCACGTACGGGGAGTCTTTATCTTCAACGAAGATACCGTCTTTCGCCGGGGTCAGGTTGATCTGGCTGGCATAGGTGGTGTTGATCACCGCCAGGGCAATCTGCGCATCGTCCAGGGAGCGCGGCAGCTGCGGTGCTTCCAGCTCAACAATTTTGAGGTTTTTCGGGTTCTCGGTCACGTCCAGAACGGTCGGCAGCAGGCCAACGCCATCCTTCAGCTTGATCAGACCCTGTTTTTGCAGCAGCAGCAGAGAGCGGCCCAGGTTGGTCGGATCGTTCGGCACCGCAATCTGCGCGCCATCCTGCAGCTCGCTCAGAGATTTAATCTTTTTGGAGTAGCCCGCGATAGGGTAGACAAAGGTGTTACCTGCGGAAACCAGCTTGTAGCCGCGATCTTTGATCTGCTGATCCAGGTACGGTTTGTGCTGGAAGGCGTTAGCATCAATATCGCCTTTGCTCAGCGCTTCGTTCGGCAGCACGTAGTCGTTGAAGGTCACCAGCTCAACGTCGAGACCGTATTTCTCTTTTGCCACTTTCGCTGCCACTTCCGCCACCTGCTGCTCGGCACCGACGATAACGCCCACTTTAATATGGTTTGGATCTTTCTCGTCCTGGCCGCAGCCTACTAATGCCAGAGCACCAATCAGCGCACCCGCCGCCGCAAAGGTCTTAAATTTGAACACCATGTTATTTCCTTAACTCACTGAGTCGATTGTGTTGTGTATAACGCTACTTATGTGTCACTGCCCGAACGATACGATCGCCCGAGAACTGAATCAGATAAACCAGCACGACTAATAGTATCAGCACCGTGTTCATTACGGTGGCGTTATAGCCGATATAACCATACTGATAGCCAATCTGGCCCAGCCCGCCCGCGCCAACCGCGCCGCCCATAGCGGAGTAGCCTACCAGGGTGATTAGCGTGATGGTGGCCGCGTTGACCAGTCCCGGCATCGCTTCAGGCAGCAGTACCTTGCGCACGATCTGCATCGGCGTTGCGCCCATCGCGCGCGAGGCTTCGATCAGGCCGGTTGGGATTTCCAACAGCGCGTTCTCTACCATACGGGCAATAAACGGCGCAGCGCCAACGGTCAGCGGCACAATCGCCGCCTGCAGGCCGATAGAGGTGCCGACAATCACGCGGGTGAACGGGATCATCCAGACCAGCAGAATAATAAACGGAATAGAGCGGAAGATATTCACCAGCGCAGAGAGGGTGCGGTAGAGCTTCGCGTTCTCAACGATCTGCCCCGGGCGGGTAACGTACAGCAGCACGCCCACCGGCAGGCCAATCACGAATCCAAAGAAGCCGGAGACAAAGGTCATCGCCAGCGTCTCCCAGACACCACGCGCCAGTAACCACATCATTGGCTCAGACATAACCCAGTACCTCTACTTTTACATGATGTTGCTGCAGCCAGGCGATGGCGGCCTGGGTATCCTGCTGCGTGCCGTGCATCTCGGTCAGCATAATGCCGAACTTCACGCCGCCGGCGTAATCCATCTGCGCACTAATAATGTTGTTGTTGACGTTGAACCGACGGGCGGTTTCGGAGAGCAGCGGCGCATCTACGGACTGGCCGGTAAACTCCATACGCAGCATCGGCACGCTGTCAACTCCGGCTTCCGCCTTCAGACGCTGCTGGTAATCTTCAGGAATATCCAGATGCAGCGTGGACTGAATAAACTGTTGGGCCAGCGGCGTCTTCGGATGGGAGAACACTTCGCTAACCGTATCCTGCTCAATCAGCTCGCCGTTGCTAATGACCGCTACGCAGTCACAGATACGCTTCACGACATCCATCTCATGCGTAATAAGAAGAATGGTTAAGCCGAGGCGACGGTTAATATCTTTCAGCAGCTCGAGAATAGAACGGGTAGTCGCCGGATCCAGCGCGCTGGTGGCCTCATCGCAGAGCAGTACTTTCGGATTGCTGGCCAGCGCACGGGCAATCGCCACGCGCTGCTTCTGACCGCCGGAGAGGTTAGCCGGGTAGCTGTCGTGCTTATCGCCCAGGCCGACCAGATCCAGCAGCTCGGTAACCCGACGTTTGATTTCGGCCGCCGGGGTGTTATCCAGCTCCAGCGGCAGCGCTACGTTGCCGTAGACGGTGCGGGAAGCCAGCAGGTTAAAGTGCTGAAAGATCATGCCAATCTGGCGGCGGGCGCGGGTGAGCTGCGCTTCTGATAGGGTCGTCAGCTCTTCGCCGCCAACCTGAACGCTGCCCTGCGTCGGACGCTCAAGCAGGTTGACGCAGCGAATCAGCGTACTTTTACCGGCACCCGATGCGCCGATGACGCCATAAATTTGTCCGGCAGGGACATGCAGGCTGACATTATTCAGCGCCTGAATGGTGCGGTTCCCCTGTTGGAACACTTTGGTGATATTCGAAAGTTTAATCATTAGAATATTTTTGTCGTATGAGTTAGCCGTGGCATTTTGTTCTGCCAGATACGGGCAGTGACCGTAAACAGAGCGGATGGTAAGGCATCCAGACGTCTAATTCAATGTAACTCGCTATGATGAGCACTTTCTTGCCGCGTGAAACATGAGATACTAGCGCGACATGCCTTTTTCAGGAGTAAGCCGGTGGCACAGTCAGTACCCGCAATTTTTCTCGATCGTGATGGCACGATTAATGTCGATCATGGTTATGTCCACGAGATTGACGACTTTGAGTTTATCGATGGCGTCATTGACGCTATGCGTGAGTTAAAAGCGATGGGCTTCGCGCTGGTGCTGGTAACCAATCAGTCCGGCATTGCCCGAGGCAAGTTTACTGAAGCACAGTTTGAAACCCTGACCGAATGGATGGACTGGTCGCTGGCGGATCGCGGCGTCGACCTGGACGGTATCTACTACTGTCCTCATCATCCTCAGGGCACCGTCGAAGAGTTCCGCCAGGTGTGCGACTGTCGTAAGCCGCATCCGGGCATGTTGAACTCCGCGCGCGACTTTTTGCATATCGACATGACCGCCTCTTATATGGTGGGCGATAAAGTAGAGGATATGCAGGCAGCCTCCGCAGCTGGCGTCGGCCATAAAGTATTAGTGCGTTCTGGCAAACCGGTCACGCCAGAGGCGGAAAGCGCAGCAGATTGGGTGCTTAATAGCCTTGCAGACCTGCCTGCAGCGATTAAAAAGCAGCAAAAGTAGCCGTTATGACGAAAAGATGAGCGGTTGAAATAAAATTGTATTTTTCCGCTTGTCAGCCCCGAATAACTCCCTATAATGCGCCTCCATCGACACGGCGGATGTGAATCACTTCACACGGT